>JASJBX010000130.1 GCA_030066295.1 Crocosphaera sp. | reverse complement strand
CGCCTTTGCGTTTTTCGCATAAAGAATCCCTATCTGTCTATAGGATAGGGTTATTCAGAACTGTTGTTCGTGACCATAAAAATCATTTGAAAATAAGGAAGTTCCTTGGGTGTGAGGGATAACAAGGGTGTGAAAGCAAAGGGGAAAACACAGGAGATCAAACCCTTATTTTGACTTGCATACAGGTTAATGACTATTTCTTGAAAAATAATAAAGCATTATTGTAGGAGTCTTTATGCTACATTCTCAACTTGCTGTTGTTGGCTTGGATATTTGCTTAAATAAATTATTGAATCCCGATCACTTTTCTGCTTTAATTTATCAAGGATTAAACATTAATAATTCTGAAAAATTAAGGGATGATTCTTGGTCAATTTTGTCTAATCTTTCCCATCAAGCTGTACAAAATTCATCGGATCAATTAGGAAAAAAGGTTGCTTTAATCGTCGCGAATAATCAGTCAAATACCAATAATAATGATGCTCAGTTTAAGCATTTACTTGACAATTTATCCAATTTATGGGACTGTTCCATTACGCCATTTCAGTTAAATCATCAGACAGATTGCTTATTAAAAGCTTTAGAAATTGCTGAAATTTTATTGGTTGCAAAAGAAGTTGATACGGTCATTATTAGTGCGGTTAATACAACTTTATCTTCTCAGAAAATCAGTGGGGGATCGATTGTTCTTAAGCATTCTGAAGCTACCCAGGCAGATAACAGCCATATTTATGCGATTATCGAATCATTTACCAAAATTACTGATAGTTTAGAACCATCATCCATTGCTATTCAGGAAAGTTGTGAAGCTGCCTTAAATAATGCTAAAATTCACCCCGAAAATGTAGGCTATTTAGAAGTATCTCGCGGTCGTATTCAAGCAGATAATAATTATGAAGTGCAAGGGTTAACCAAGGTTTATCCCTTAGAAAAAGCAGGACTCAGTTGCGCTGTCGGAACCACCCAAGATAGTATTAATTCTCTCGGTATTACTCAGGGATTAATTAGTTTAATCAAAACCAGTCTTTGTTTAGATCATCGTTATCTTCCTCCCACGCCTCAAGAAGAAAATACCTCCCCTAAACTGTGGGAAAATAGTGCATTTTATTTACCACAAGTTGCCTCTCCTTGGTTCTTAGAAAAAGGACAAAAAAAACGTCACGCTGCTGTTAACATCGTGACCAATCATGGAACTTATGGACACATTACCTTATCCGAAGCAACCCCTAAAAAATCCAGTCATCATCATTATTTACCTCACGCTTCTTTTTATCTTTTTCCCTTAGCAGCAGAGGATCTTTCTTCCTTACAACAACAACTCGATAGCTTATCGCAAACCATCGAATATAGTTTATCTTTACCGCAAGTTGCACAAGAAATCTTTAAACAATTCAAACATCGTTCACAGTTTCCTTATGTAGTCACTATTGTTGGGGACAAAAAAGAAACCCTACAAAAAGAAATTAAGCAAGCCAAAAAAGGCATTGAAAAAGCGTTTACTCAAGGCAAACGTTGGAAAAGTCCCAAAGGTAGTTACTTTACCCCTAAACCATTAGGAAAACAGGGAAAAATTGCCTTTGTTTATCCAGGGGCCTTTAACTCTTATTTAGGGATGGGTAGAAACCTATTTCAACTCTTCCCGAAACTATGGGATCGCATGAATAGTTTTGTTAGTGATCCAGGGGGATTTTTTCAAGCCAAATATCTCTATCCCAGAAGTCAATACCCTTTATCAAAACGGGACATAGAAACTCTTGAAACAAACTTTATGGCCAACCCTTTATCCCTTCTCGAAACAGGGATCGGTTTTGCCGTATTGTTTACAGAAATTATGCAGCAATATTTCCGTGTTAAACCCGAAATCTCTTTCGGTTATAGCATGGGAGAAACAACCATGATGTATGCGTTAGGGGTTTGGCCAAACGCTGATCAAGGAAGTGATTTTGTTCATTCATCCCCTTTGTTTAAAACCCGTTTATTGGGAGAGAAAAAAGTCGTCTCAGACTATTGGCAACAAACCGGAGATAATCTCTGGAGTAGTCACGTTTTGATGGCGACTCCCGAACAAGTTAAACAGTGTTTACAAACAGAAAAAAGGGTTTATTTAACCCATATTAATACCCCTCAAGAAGTGGTGATTGCTGGAGATCCTCAAGGATGTTTACGGGTGATCGATCGCTTAGAATGTGATGGGTTTCGATCGCCGTCGGATATGGTGTTGCATTGTGAGGCCATGCAGTCAGAATATCCGGCGTTGAGACAACTTAACACGGTAGGGTTGGGAACGATACCAAAAACCGTCTTTTACTCCTCCGCTAACTATGAACCCATTTCCCTCGAACAACAAGCGATCGCCCATCATTTGAGTCAAGGGGTGTGTCAACAATTAGATTTTCCCCGTCTCGTCAACCGTACCTATGAGGATGGGGCTAGAATTTTCCTAGAATTAGGATCGGGGGGAAGTTGTTCCCGTTGGATCTCAGAAACCTTACAAGAAAGGGATCATCTGGCGTTATGTATTAACCGTCGCGGGGCCGATGATTTAGCCAGTATTGTTAAAATGTTAGCCCAATTGGTGAGTCATAAGGTAGAGGTTGATATCTCTTCTTTATATCTCAGGGAAACAATAGAAACCACGCCAGAAACTAAACCCATTCAACCTCAGAAAACGGTTACATCTCTAGAAAAGGTTAGTCAACCTTGTTTGTATGATGAGGCGGATATTTTAGAATTTGTTGAGGGTAAGGTTGCCAAAGTTTTTGGCAAAGACTATGAACCCATCGATCAATGTTCTCGACGGGTAAGAATGCCTTCTCCTCCCTTTCTTTTTGTCAGTCGGGTCACAAAATTAGAAGGAACTTTAGGACAATATGGATCGGGTTTAATTGAAACAGAATACGACATTCCTGATGATGCTTGGTATGCGATCGATGGACAGTTAACCGTCGGTATTTGTAAGGAAGCAGGCCACGGTTTATTGATGTTACTTAGCTATTTAGGGACAGATTTTGAAAGTTTAGGGAAACGTTCTTTTCGCTTATTAGATTTATCGGCAACTTTCCTGTTTGAACAACCGGAAAATCTCAAAGAGTTAAAATGTCGGGTCAAAATCACCTCTTCTGTGAAAACCGAAAATAGTTTATTAGTCTTCTTCCAAGGAGAAGGTTTAATTGATGATAAGGTTTGGATGAAATTAGACAATGGTTGTGCCGGTATTTTCTCTGATGAAGAGTTGGCAGAAGGACAAGGTATTGTTGAGTCGGAAAGCGAAGCCAAAGAACACAGTCAAATCCAAAAACAACAGTTTACTCCTCTTCTAACCTGTCCTAAGAATAGCTTTAATAAGACAGATATTTTAGCCTTGAGTCAAGGTGACCTTACTACTTGTTTTGGGGAAAACTATGGCCAACATGGCTTAAATCCTTCCTTAAGATTACCCCCTGAAAAACTCGTTATGTTAGACGAAGTAATGATGATCGATCCCCAAGGAGGAATCGCAGGGTTAGGGTTAGCCATTGGGTCAAAACAAATCACTCCCGATGATTGGTATTATAACTGTCATTTTCGGAATGATCCTACCCTTCCTGGCAATTTAATGATCGAGGGAAGTATTCAATTAGTGCATCTCTATAGCCTCTTTTTAGGACTCCAAACTAAGACCAAAGATGCCCGTTTTCAAATTATTCCAGGGAAAACCCAAGCAGCCCGTTTTCGAGGTCAAGTGGTTCCTCAGTTCGGAACATTAATGTATCAAATGGAGGTATTAGAAATTGGTTTATCTCCTCAACCCTATATTATCGCTAATGTGGCTGTTATTTTCGGCGGAAAAACCATTGCTACTATTAAAAACATTGGTTTTCAACTGCTTGAAAAGCCTGTTACTATCAAAAGCAATTCATTAAATCAGAACACAAAATCTGTTTTATTCAACGAAAATCAACTCAAAGCATTTGCTAAAGGTTCTGTTGCTTCCTGTTTAGGGTCAGAATTTTCCATCTATGAAAATCGCCAATCGGTTCGTCTACCTAACGGTGAATTTCAGTTAGTGAGTCGGGTGTTAGATATCGAAGGCAAGCGTCACGAACTCAATAAACCTTCTTCCATCGTCACTGAGTTTGATGTAGCAGAAAATGCTTGGTTTTATGAACATAATTCCTATCCCCGTTTACCTTATTGTACCTACATCGAAATTGCGGGACAACCTTGTATTTTTCAAGGGGTTTATATGGGGGCAACTTTATTATCCCCTGACGATGATCTCCATTTTCGCAACTTGGATGGACAGGGCATTGTTCTTAAAGAAATGGACTTGAGAAATAAGACTATTACTGACCACGTAAAACTGGTTTCAACCACATCTGTAAAAGGGGCAATTATTCAGAAATTTGAGTTTGAATTATCCTGCGAAGGGGACCCCTTTTATCGAGGTAATATGGTCTTTGGTGATTTTAGTACCCCAGTGTTAGCAAACCAAGTGGGATTAGATGGAGGAAAACGCCTTAAACCTTGGTACGAAAATAACGAATTATCAGGGTTAAAAGTGAAACAAATTTCTTTAAAAGAAGCCCATTCAAGAGAGAAATTTTACAAAATTAATCCTCAAAAACCCCATTATCGCCTCTCTCAAAACTATCTCGATTTTCTCGATGAAGTTTACATCATAGAAAAAGGAGGAAACTATCAACAAGGTTATCTCTATGCTACCAAAACAATTACTCCCGAAGATTGGTATTTCCCCTATCATTTCTATCAAGATCCTGTGATGCCGGGGGCCTTAGGGGTAGAAGCTATTTTACAAGGAATGCAAACCTATGCCTTAGAATTAGACCTCGGAAAATCCTTCAAAAATCCTCGCTTTGGTCAAGCAATTAATCATCAAATTACGTGGAAATATCGTGGACAAATCACCCCAGAAAATCGTTTTATGTCCTTAGAAGTTCATATTTCCCAAGTGAAACAAGACGGCGATCGCTTGACTATTATCGGCGATGCCAGTCTCTGGAAAGAAGGCTTAAGAATCTACGAAATTAAAAACATTGCCCTTTGCTTATTAGAAGCTTAAACACCGATTAAACCTTATCTAAAAATTACCCATGAATCAGCTAAACACCACCACCCGATCACCCCTGCCGACCCTTCAAAGTACCGCAGAAGCGATCGCCTTTGATGCCGAAGGAATTAAAGAAAAATTGTTAAATTTAAGTCAACCTTGTTACGTTTTTCTTGATAACAATAAAGTCGGTTTATCCCATCAACCGGTAGATAACCTACCCCCGCAAATGATGGTCAACCCCCTCCTACCCCAACAATTAGGCGATCGCCGTTTTTGTGAGTTTCATGGGGTTAACTACGCCTACGCAGCCGGGGCCATGGCCGGGGGCATCGCTTCCGAGGAATTGGTCATTTCTCTGGGAAAAGCAGGATTTTTAGCCAGTTTTGGCTCAGCCGGCTTAGTTCCCCAACGAGTAGAACAAGCCATTAACACCATCCAAACCGCCTTACCCAATGGTCCATACGCCTTCAATTTAATCCACAGCCCCTCCGAGGAGGCTCTAGAACAGGGGGCAGTCAACCTTTACCTCAAACATGGGGTAAGAACCGTTGAAGCCTCGGCATACATGGATTTAACCCCCCATATCGTCCGTTACCGCGCTGTCGGTTTACAACTAGATTCCCAAGGCAATATTCAAACCCATAACAAAGTAATTGCCAAAATTTCCCGCTCGGAAGTTGCCCGTAAATTCCTACAACCCGCCCCCGTTAAAATTCTCAACGCATTGGTAGAACAAGGACAAATTACCCCCTTACAAGCCACTTTAGCCCAAAAAGTTTCTTTAGCCGACGATATTACCGTTGAAGCCGATTCTGGGGGTCACACAGACAACCGTTCTCTCGTTTGTCTCCTCCCTTCTATCATTGCCCTACGGGATGAAATTCAGCGACAATACCATTATGAGCGTCCGGTACGGGTAGGGGCTGCTGGTGGCATTGGCACTCCTGAAGCAGCCTTAGCCGCCTTTATGATGGGGGCCAGTTATATTGTCACCGGTTCGGTGAATCATAGCTGTATTGAAGCCGGAACCTCTGACCATACGAAACAATTATTAGCCCAAGCTGGAATGGCTGACGTAGTGATGGCCCCTTGTGCCGATATGTTTGAAATGGGGGTTAGGGTGCAACTGTTAAAACGGGGTAGTTTATTTCCCATGCGGGCGCAAAAATTATACGATGTTTACAAAACCTATGACGGAATCGAAGCCATTCCCAGTGATATTCGTCAAACCCTAGAAAAACAAATTTTCCGCAAAAATTTAGACACGGTTTGGGATGAAACCGTCGCTTATTTTCAACAACGAGATCCCGAACAAATAGAACGGGCTAGTAACAATCCTAAACGTAAAATGGCCTTAATTTTTCGCTGGTATTTGGGCTTATCTTCCCGTTGGTCTACCAGTGGAGAGGGACAACGAAAAATGGATTATCAAATTTGGTGTGGACCTGCCATGGGATCGTTTAATGAGTGGGTTCGGGGATCTTATTTAGAACAGCCTGAAAATCGCAAAGTGGTGGACGTTGCCACCCATATTATGAGAGGGGCAGCCTATTTATATCGACTACAAAACTTGAAGTTTCAAGGGTTAATGCTTCCCTCTCAATACGCTTATTATCATCCCACTTCTCTTTAAGTTTGTTCTCAAACCATGCAAGTTTTATTCAGGACAATTCCATGACTGCTAAAAATGTTAATTCACCGTTTGGACCAGGGCTGCCGGCTCTCTATATTGTTGCCTTTTTATCGGGGATTTCTTTGGGATTATTTAACCCTTTTATTTCTACCTTGATGAAAGAAAATGGCTTTGATGATATTGTTATTGGCCTTAACTCTACTCTCTACTTTTTTATTACTGCTATTGGTAGCCCCTTAGTGGCTAAAATTCTCAGAAAAATTGGCTTAAGAAAGACGATGATGGCTGGTTTTTTACTAATGGGAATTACGGCTCCTTTATTTCCTTTAACTAATCAATTATCCGCTTGGTTTGTGATTCGTGGTGTGATGGGATTAGCTTGTTGTTTATATTTAATTTCTGGACAAACAGCCCTTAATTATTTTTGCACGGCTCAAAATCGAGGTATTGTTAATGGGTTAAATGCCTTAGCTTTTAGTTTAGGATTTGGTGTGGGTCCTGTCATGGGAGCATTCGTTTATAAATTGTCTCCTCAAATTACTTTCTTATTAGGAAGTGGTTTAATTTTGAGTGGTATTTTTGTCGTTTATTTTGGATTACCTGAGAAAACAATTAAGTTTCAAAAACCAGACTTTCGTATTATTAAAAAGTTGAAACTTCCCTTACAAGGGTCTTTTGCTTATGGGTTTAGTGTGGCTACGTTAGTATCTCTTTACCCACTGTATCTTTTGGAACAAAACTATGGTGTGGAACGTATCGGTTATATTTTTGGACTGTTTATTTTAGGGGGATTGATTTCTACCGTTCCCGTGACTCATTTATCAGATAAAATAGGAAATATCAAGGTCTTAATCGGCAGTGTTGTTGTTGTCATTGTTTCAGTTTTCGGTCTATCTTTAATCGCTGATCCTAATATTGTTCCCTTTTTAGCCTTTATTTCTGGGGTGGGAATGAGTCCCATTTTTCCCCTGGCTTTAGCCTTAATCGGTTCAGGTGTTACCGTAGATGAATTAGCCTCTGGAAGTGCTTTATTTACCTCTATTTATGGCGCAGGATGTACCGCCGGACCAATTTTATCATCTATCATGATGACCTTGCTGGGAACTCAATACATTTTTTCGTTGATGTTGATTCTTTTCTGTTTCTTTTTATTAACTTTAGTTAAGTATAAAAAACCTAGTTCTGGGTATAATTACTTGTCAGAAACCACCCCTTAAATTCGAGTTTTGATGATAGGAATTAGTGTATACTTAAACCAACAACAATTAAGCGTAATTATCCAAGGAAAATCCATGGAAAAACTAGCAATTATTGGTTCTGGTATTTCAGGTACACCCATCGCCTATTATCTGCAAGATCAGTACGATGTAGAAGTTTATGAAAAAAGCAGTCGTGTGGGGGGTCATGCTCATACTTTAGACTTAGAGGAAGACGGTAAACGGATTTCTCTTGATACGGCTTTTGTGGTTTGTAATAAACCCAATTATCCTAATTTAATGCAGTTTTTTGCAGATTTAGGTGTGGAAACTCAAAGCCATTTAGGGGGGTTTAATTTCTATAATTTAGATACGGGAATGCAGTTCAATTCTTTTGATTTAGAAATGTCTAAGGAAGAATTTGAACAGCAACAGCCCTCGGAATTAGTGGCTTGTTATGAGGAAGCAAAACGCTTTTTTTCTCAAGCCCGTTCCGACTTTTGGGAAGGAAAAACCCGGGTTTCTATGCAGCAGTATTTAGATGCTAATAATTATAGTCAAGAGTTTCGAGATAACTTTGTGATGTTGATGGGATCGGCTGTTTGGTCTATTCCCACGGAGTTATTAATGGAGTTTCCAGCCTCCACGTTTATTAGTTTTTTTATGACCCATGATCAAGGGGGTTTAGGGGGAAAAACCGTTGACTGGGAAACGGTAAAAGGGGGAAGTAGTCGTTATGTAGAAAAGGTCAGAGATGCCTTAAAAAAACCCATCCGTACAGAAGAAGAAGTGGTTAGTGTTAAGAAGCAAGAAGACGGCAAAGTATTAGTTAAAACGAAAACAGATGAGGCTATTTTTGATAAAGTTGTTATTGCTACTCATGCCGATCAAGCCTTAGAAATTTTAGACTCACCCACCGCCTTAGAAGAAGAAGTTTTAGGCTGTTTTAAATATAACGAAACCGCCGTAACGGTGCATACCGATCCTGTGATTATGAACAGCGATCGCAACACTTGGCAATCTTGGAATTATGGACAAGTCACCAAAGAAGGGCAACTGTATACCTATGTCACCTATTATTCTAATAAAGTCCATAGTTTTGAAGCAAAAAAAGATTATTTTGTCTCGTTAGATACCCCACCTATTGCCGTTGATGAGGATAAAATTATCAGAATTCTTAACTATAAACATCCTGCCTATGATATGAATACCTTAGAAGCACAAAAGAAAATCTATCAGCTAAATGAAACGGGACCCATTTATTTTTCAGGAACCTATTTTCACATCAAAAAACGAGGAATTGATTCTTATGGGTTTCATGAAAGTGGCATTGGTTGTGCTGTGGAATTAGTGGAAAGACTCAAAAAATAGTAAGATATCAAAAACCTACGTTAACTGACGATTTAACGTAGGTGAACTGCTTCCGAAAAATATTCAATTCTTTAAAATAAACTAAAGAAAGAAAAACTTTACTGAAAACCACTTCTATATTTTAAGCAATAAGCAATAATGCTTTTGATCAAAACAGTACAAAACAACATACTAGAGTTTACGAATGAACACAAAATATTTAACAACTGTATTGAGTTTAACCTCTGCCATTACCTTGAATACCGTTACTTCGGTTCTGGCTGAACCTCAAGTCTACTTAGAAGTTGGGGGTGTAGAAAGCCTTGAACTTGATCAAGGCACCTTAGCCATTTTAGAAGATGTGGGCTTAACCTTAATTAGTGCAGAAAGCACAGCCGAACCGGCGCCTGGGTTTTCTATTGGAAGTCTTTTACTCCCTCCTAGTTCTAATCCTGACGTTCGAGGAACAACCTATACTTTTTTGTATGATGAGGATACCCTCTTGTATGTTCCTTTAGGGGGTACAGAAGAGTTTTTAGGAAGCTTTGTATTTGAGGTGGATACTAATCAACTCAGTGGGCTGGGAAATGAATTAAGCATCGGCAATTTTTCCAATACCTTTGATGAAACATTTTCATTCTTTTTAACTGATACATTAACAACGGGTTTACGGATCGCAAATATTGTATCACCCAATAGTCCGAATATTGATCTTGAGACTCAAACTTTGGTACTAGAAGGACTAGAATTATTTTTATCGGAAGAATTTAGTGATTTCTTAGTGGATGCCGGAGCCACTCAATCTGTTGCTGGCTTAAAGTTTGCGGATTCTAGAGCCGATAGGTCTTTTGTCCTAGTTTCTACTGTTTCCACCCCTGAACCATCATCAAGTTTAGCCTTAATGGTATTAACGACAGGTGGAATCGCTACCTGTCTCAAACGAAGAAATAATAACCGAAGAAATAATAACTAAGTGAAGTACCCCTTTAGCTTATTTGGCGAGAAGCCCCACACTTTGTTTTCAATCAAAAATAATTAAACAAGTGTGGGATGAATCGCCAGTGACTTGCTATA
>JASJBX010000129.1 GCA_030066295.1 Crocosphaera sp. | reverse complement strand
TGGATTATCATAAACGGCTTAACTATCATCACCACTTATTAAGAAAGTTGATTTTTTAGTCAACTCAGATTCTGAAACCTTTATTTGATCCGTTTTTTCCAATTCTTGTCACCCCGTCAACTGAGGATTAGAAAGTGCGAACTCAACCCCGTGTGGGTTACTCAATCGATGTCGGTTGTCCCTTCATTTTCTGAATTTAGACCGAACGAATCGCACACACTGATTTGTTACCGATGACAAATAATTTGCTAATGTAAAACATGGCTCGAGGCAGATTTGAACTGCCGACCTTGGGCTTATGAGTCCCCTGCTCTAACCAACTGAGCTACCGAGCCGTTATTTTCAGACCTTTTCTAGCATAAGGCAAAATTAATTAAATGTCTACCCTAATCACAGAAGTTTTTAGACAATAAAAAATCAGAGAAGTATTCTCTTCTCTGATCATATTTATCCCATCGCTCTACTTCACAAATTAGCGATTCTTGGGTAAAAAGGCCATGGGATTTTGTGCGCCTCTACCACTGGGATGAATTTCATAATGAAGGTGGGGACCGGTACTATAACCAGTGCTACCCATTTCGGCAATTTGTTGACCCTGTTCTACTTTCTGGCCACGACGAACCAAAATGCGACTATTGTGGGCATATAAAGTAACGCTACCATCGGGGTGACGCAGTTTAACTAAGTTGCCGTAACCGCCAGAATTCCAGCCTGCGGTGATCACTTCTCCTGAGGCCGAGGCCATAATGGGGGTTCCCACAGGAGCAGCAATATCAATTCCTTTGTGCATTCTGCCCCAACGAGGGCCAAACCCAGAGGTAAGCACTCCTTTACTGGGCCAAATATGGCCAGTAAACTTCATGGGAGCATCGGGAAGAAAATCATCGGGGTTCGAGATACCAGGAAGATCCGGACCAACGGCAGTTCCGACGGGAATTTCAAAGGTGTTGTTATAAACGCTAGGGTTACTGGGAGCCGCACTGATCAATTGAGGTTTTCTGCTGTTTAACCGTTCTTCAATCGCCTGTTGAGGGGAGGTAATTTCCCCACGATCGCTTGACCATTCGGAGTTCAAGGCTTCTCCCACTACAGTTTTATTAGAGCGACGGGGTTGATCCAAAGAAATCTCTGACCCTTGTTGTCCATAATCTCGTTGTAAACTGACGATATCCGCTTTCAACTTATCGGTATGGGATTGTTGAGCGGTAGAAATTTGGATTTCCACTGGTTCAGGGGTCCGACCCGACACAAAGGTTCTCGGAGACTTATTTTGTGAGCGGAACTCATCGAATACAGAGGGCAAAGTGCTTCTTTGGGGTGACTGAGCAACGGCCTCTTGTTGGGGAATCATCAGGGTTTGATTGACCCGAATTAAATTCGCGTTGGTGATACCGTTAGCGCGGATTAATTGTTGGGCGGAGATCCCGTGACGACGGGCGATGCTGTTGAGGGTATCCCCTGGACGAACCCGATAGCTTTTTTGGCTGACTTGTCGGATGGTGGGTTGAGGGACAACGGATCTTCTGGGAGGGATAAAGGAAGTTTCTGCCGGTGTGGTCACATCAATAGATTGATTGATGTTGGCTGTTTCCTCTTCTTCTGCGGGAATGACATTGAGGGGGATCGGTTGCTGGGGTTCAACCTTGGCGGTTGTCTGGGGTTGCAAGGAGGGAACCACGGGCAGAGCGGATGATTCCTTCTTTTCTAAAATTGAGCCATTAAGAGAGGCAAGGGCTTCTTCGTCTGCCTCCACTGTTGCCACTTCCTGTTCACTTTCAGGACTAAACACGGGAATTTCAATCGCTTGAGCCACTTCTACCTTTTCAACCTTGGCCGTCGAAGCGATGGTGGTTTGTTCTTCTGGTTTGTTCAAGGGTTGACTGACATCGGCGATGGTTTCCCCTTCCACCGTGGCTTTCGTCTCTTCGGTTTTTAGTTCCGCTAAGCTATCTTGAAGACGCTTACGGGTTTCTCTGAGGTGATCAAGAGAAGTGTTGACTGATTTCGTCCCCACATTTTTATTTCGGGGGCTAGTTTCTGAAGAGCTTTTGGGGGTAATTTTGTTAGCTGAATCTTTAACAGAGGGGATTTTTATTGTTTCTCCTGGCTCCAGTTTGGCAGTGATGAGCAGATTGTTCATCGCTGCGATCGCCTCTGGTTTAACCTGATAGTTTTGGGCGAGTTGGGCAATGGTTTCTCCCATTTCCACTTTATGCTTCAGGGCTAAGGGCGCGAGTTCACTCTCTCTTGTCTGGGAATCAGAAAAATTAGGAAGACTCCCCATAGGGGTATTCGCCGTTACAGCGTTAGCTGCCATTGCTGCTTTGTCTTGGCTCAATAACATTCCGGTTGCGCCCATGGAAATGGCTAAGCCGATCATGGCTGCTGAACGACGAATGCGACTTTTTTCGCTTGAAGCCAGCTTACTTTGACAGCCTTCTGGAAACGAACATTCCTCTAGCTGGCTATAGTCTGCCAGACAAGAAGACATTGCTGTTATTTCGTTGAATTTACCTTTCAAGGACAACCTCCTACTGTGTGAACGAGCGATTCAGACTATCAAGAGTCTTTAGGGATGATTTCTTACTGAGTAGACCTATCAGAAATTAGTTTTAATTCAGATTGCCAATTAAGTCAATATACTTAGTCTATATGTTATGAGAAATTAACTTGTTTTGCTTATTTTAAACAAGCGTGAATTGATTGTAATCTACTCAGCAATTTTTCATCTATTTTTAACACTTGTTGCAAGACGCGAGTTGGTTGACGATTTCCATCCTCAAAAGGTTTCATTGCTTGGGAGTTCTTTGGGTTACACCACTGATGTTAGGGCTTTTTACAGTTTTTTCCACGATTTTCCACTCCTATCTTTGTTTGAGCAACGAATGATAGAAATTTCTTATTAAAAACATCAACAATTCCGTCACTTCTGTATCATTTAATGCAGTTGGTCTAATTGTCTTAGGGCTTCAAATAAGCCGATGGCTACGCTAACGGAGAGGTTAAGGCTTCTGACTTGGGGGTGAGGCATGGGAATGTAGAGCATCTGTTCACATTTCTCCATGAAGCTAGGGGGAAGTCCTTCCGTTTCGCTGCCAAAGATTAACCAATCGTCTTCTTGAAAATGACAATCGCCATAGCAGGATTTTCCTCTCACACTAAATCCCAATCGTCTCCCGGTTTGTTGTTGCTGATAGGCTTGAAATTGGTCCAAATCTAGGTGATATTGGAGTCTGACATGAGGCCAGTAATCCAGTCCGGCTCGTTTGAGATAGCGATCGCTTAATTCAAAGCCTAATGGACCGACTAGATGGAGTTCGGTGTTGGTGGCAGCGCAAGTTCTGGCGATATTCCCTGTATTGGGGGGAATTTGAGGATTAACTAAAACAACTCTTGGCATGATGATTGATAGTTTTTTTTTATCGGTGATTCACTGAGGAAAAAGAATTAAATTTATTAAACTGTTCGTCTGTTTTGATTGAAAAGATTTATCGATTAACCCCTAAAAATTTAATCTTTTTTTAAGCAACTAATAGGGTATCACAGAGTTTATCTTCTAACATTTTTTCCTGTTGGGCAATGGCTTCAATTTCTGCGGTAATAATTGAGGGAATATCAGAAGAATCTTCATATTTTTTTAACCATTGTTGGGCCAAGTTACCATTGCGTAAGATTTTTTTGATCGGGGACAAAAAACAACTAAATCCATTTTGTTTCGCGAAGGGAGACACTTCTTGATATATTTGTTCGATCCAAGGGGTGGCTTTAATCGGACGCCCATCTTGCCAATGGTAAAGCTGTGCGTCTAAACTGTGTTTAGCTGCTGCCCGTTCATTGTGATCAGTGATATGGAGTAAGCTTTCGGGGGATAATTGACTACTGTTGAGAGGATCGAGGGACGGATCGTCCATTAATTGGAGAAGACGCGCTTCTAATAAAGCAATTACGGATAATAGGGCGATCGGATCAGCAATTAAGTCACAAATTCTCAATTCTAAGCGATTAAGATGATAAGGTCGATTGTGGCCATTGGGACGCACCGATGTCCATAAATGGCGAACATTTTGCATGGTTTTCAGCCGTAACTGTTCCTCGGTCCATTGAATAAAATGATGATGACTCTCAAAGAAGGGAACTTGTTGGGGGGTTTGAGGGAACATCTGCCAACGGGTAGAATGATAACCGGTAACTTGTCCATCCAAAAAAGGAGAAGAGGCACTTAAGGCCAGATAGAGTGGGGCTTCAACCCGTACTAAACGACAGGCCCGCATTAACACTTCAGGATCACTAATGCCAATATTAATATGGACGCTGGCAGTGACAACATCGGTACCGTAACTGTTTTCGATGAAGCTATGATAAGGGTTAATGGGGTCGGAGCGATAAAATCGTTGGCTATCTCCTAACGAGAGGGTACTACCAGGAATAATGGTATAATTGCCAATTGTGTCTAAATAGTCTCTTAAATGTCGTCGGGGACGAAGTAAAGCACACAGGAGGCGATTATAACAGGATAGAGGTGCGGTAGTATATTCAACATTACGACTATCAGGTTCTCGCACAAATCCGTTAAGATATTGACTGATACGATCAGACAATCCCACTATTTCCCCTTGGGATGTGCCTGTGTACATTTCAACTTCAACGCCTTTGCATAGTCGTGTCATAATTTCTCTAATCGCTTGACTGTCCTAGCCTTATACTATCTATTATCAACGATTTTGACGGATAAATGATCAATTATTTTTGTTTTTTCTGTTATTGTTGTTTAAGTTTATTGTTTTTTTCTACGTCAGTTAGAAGTGGATCCACTAATAATAACCGACAACAGACAACGGACAACAGCGAACAGATACAATATTTAAAGACCAATGAGATTAGAGATGTTATTCCGTCTCGGTTGAATAATCAAGAAAATAGTCAGAGTCAGATCGATACTGATCATTTTTCTAATAGTATCGATCACAGTAATTTTATTACTGGCCTTTGGCGTGGGTTTCATGAATATGACGGATTACAAGTTTATTATGGGTATCAATTTCTGGCCAATGGCAGTTTTGTGGGTAGACATCGTATTTATCAAAATCAGCAAACCATTGAGGACATAACTTTGCAGGGAGAATGGCAGTTTCAAGACAATATTTTAACAATAAAAGGATTCAATTTAAAGTATAAAAATAAACAAGCTACGCTTAAATTCAAGTTAACCGATACGTTTAAGTTGGCTTACGAAACTGGTTCTTTATCGGATTTTTATCAGGGAATTGTTTTAAATAAAATTGGCTATTGAGTAGGTGTCACTTGAATACTTCTTTAACAGCCATTACCACTTGTTTCATTTGTTCTTCTGTTAAAGCTAACCCACTCGGAATATAAAACCCCCGACGGGATAACCTTTCTGCCACTGGACAAGAAACGTCTTTTAAGAGTCCCATTTTATGAAATACCGGTTGTTCGTGCATTCCCCAGAAAAAGGGACGGGTTCCTATTTTTTTCTCCCGTAACCGTTGCATGGCTTCTGCTGCATCGAAGGGGACTTCATCTTTGATAACCATCCCATAAACCCAGTAAATGCTATCAGCATAATCGGTTTTGACTAAGGGTAATTCTAATTGAGAAACCTCCGATAATAATTCGGTATAAATAGCCCCCATTTTGCGCTTTCGTTGCACAAATTCTGGTAATTTTTCTAATTGGGCTAAACCGACAGCAGCTTGTAAGTTAGTAAAGCGTAAATTCCACCCTAACTCTTCATGAATAAAGCGTCTTTGCGGTTGAAAACAAAGGTTTCGTAAAGAGCGACATTTTTCGGCTAAACTATCATCATCGGTGACTATCATTCCCCCTTCCCCTGTGGTCACGTGCTTGTTAGGATAGAAGCTGAAGGTACTAATATCCCCGAAACTACCGCAAGGTTTTCCTCGATAGGTTTGGCCGTGCATTTCTGCTGCATCTTCGATAATTTTTAAGCCGTATTTATCCGCAATTTCTAACACAGGGTTCATATCTACTGGTAGTCCGTAAATATGTACTACCATGATCGCTTTGGTCTTCGGGGTAATTTTGGCTTCTATTTGTCCAACATCAATATTCCAGGTAATCGGATCACAGTCTACCACCACAGGTACACCTCCTGCCCTAACAATGGCTGCACCACAGGATATAATGGTAAAGGTGGGTAAGATGACCTCGTCCCCTGGTTGGATGTCTACAGCAACCACCGCAGCGTCTAAGGCGACGGAACCATTAGAGACAGTAATGGCGTGTTTTCTGCCGACGGTTTGGGCAAATTCTGCTTCAAACTTTTTGACAAAGGGACCTTCTGAAGAAATCCAACCAGTGTCAATACATTCGTTTAAATATTTTTTCTCATTACCCTCTAGTAAAGGTTCATTAACCGGAATAAAGTCAGCCATAATAGTTATCTTCTAAAAATTAATTATTATTGAACTAATTTGTGTTTTTATTTTACATCGGCTTGACTTCCATCAATACCTGAAAAACGAACTTTATCGTTATCTCCCACGTAAGGACCCTGTTTAACTTCAATCATTTCTAGTTCTTCCAATACCTCAAACCCATGACCTCCTTTAATTAAGAGAATAACATCCCCTGCTTTTAATATACGACTTTCTAGATAATCACGCTCATCGTTATAAAAATCAACTCTTAGTTTACCTCTTTTTATTAATAAGACCTCTTGGGTATAAAAAACTTCCCGACGAACTTGTTTATGGATATGAGGTTTAATAATTTTCCCTTCTGGGTGTCTCATATAAGCAAGTTGCTGAGAATAACTATCCGGGGTAAAAAAATGAATTCCGGGTTGGCGAAACTCAGAGGGAAGAATAATAGCTAATACTTGACCATTATATGTAATTTCTTCGATCATGGTTTGGGTATTGGTTTGTTGAATCATGGTGTATAAGTTTATCAGGGGGAAAACGAGGTTCAATCTTAAATTGTATCAGTTTGTTCGGTTAATGTCGAACTAGGTCATCCATTTTATCTTAAGTTTGCTTAGTTTATTGTCACCACTTTTGCTTCGTACATGGTGTATTTTCCTTTTTCCCCCATGGGATTAAATAGAACTTGAAACATCAAGTTACTATTATCTTCTAAGGTAAATGTTTCAGAGGAAGATTTGGGAATTTCGCACTTACGGTAAGGATAACAAACATAAATGAAATCGGATTGATTATTTTTGATTAATGTTTGACCCAGTTTAATTAAATTGTTTGGTTGATCAACACGCAAAAATAGTTTATCTTTCCTTAAAGGAGATTCTAAGATTTGCGCTGCATATTGATGAGAAACCACCACAACTTGACGAGAATTATCAGCTAAAAATTCAATAGCAGGAGTAACTCCTCCATGGGTTTTCTGGAAAAAGATAGTCCCTAAATACATATTCTTATATACTCCAATAATCAGGAATATAGAAAATAAGAAAATTGTATAATATCTAATTATAGATTTTGAGTTATTCAGAAAACCTTTTAACTGTTGAACAATCATAATTGAGAAAAAAGGAAGCAAAATTAATAAATATCTTTGTCCCCACTGTTTCCCTCCTACAGCAATTTCATCGGAACCAGAATCCACTAATAAAGCAACTCCTGCCGTAAATAACAGACCAATTATATAAACCAAAGCCATTCTTTGGCTAATATTCATCTCTTCTTTACGACTGATAAATAGCCAAATAGCTGATAAAATAACTAAAATTCCATAGGTTTTAATAAAGAGTTTTATTTCTGCTAATCCATGAGTATTAACCCAGTAAACACTGGTGATCAGAGAAAAGATAATCAAAGCAATAAAAATAATTCTTGGTATTTTTTCTTGAAAGCTTTTTAGGACAAGAAATAATAGTAAGTAAAGTAAAGAAAAACAAGCAACAGGGAAATACTCAAAAAAGGTAACAACAACTTCCAGAAAACTCTCCCAAGCTTCGGTCAAACGTCTAATAAGAGAAAATTCTTCAACAATTTGTAAAGCATGAATCCCTAAAAAATGACCATAAATTAATTTATTACTGATAAAAAACAACCCGACAGTAGCATACATACTTAAGATAAAACCCCCCCCCTTATCTCCTAAATATAAAAGGTGATCTAATTTGATTTTTTGGGCAAGATCAACATCTTTTTTGGCTTGAAGTTTAGATATTAATTTCAACACCACCATCACTCCAACTAAAAACGTTAAAGTAGCAACCATCGCTAAAAATTCTGAACGTATCCAAGCAGATAAACCAACAAAAAAACCACCGAAAATTGCTTCTTTTATCGTCACCGACTCGCGCGGTATTAATAATATAATCATGCCAATCAGACAAAAAAGAACCGCCAGGGTATGTTCCCAATACATCCCACTGTATAACGTTAAATTAGAAGCAAAAACTAAGAGAAATACAGATAAACATTGCTGAAACTGATCTAGTTTTAAATAACGACAATAAACATGAAAACTAATCCAAATCAACCACGTAGAAACCAAAGGAACAATATATAAACCCCGTTCACCCAATAAGCTATAAAAAGGGGCAGTAATTAAAGAAAACGGATAAGGAAACGTAATATAATAACGATCATTCAAATAGTAAACAAACGGTTCTTCGTAAGGATATAACCCATCCTTCCACAGTTGACGGACCCAGTCAGCATCAGGAGGAATCAAATCAATGCGTAAACTTCCTTCACCTAATTGTTGCGCTAATAAAGCTTTCAGTCCACCATCCCCACTAAAATAAACCCCATCAGGAACTTGTCCTAATAAAAACAGAGAAAAAACGACACCAGCACCTATAATAAACCAAGATAATCTATATCTAATCATTTTTATTAAATGGCTTTTATTAGCTAAACTGAGACAATGTTACACCATGTTAAAGGATTATGGAGAAACTTTGGAAATTGGCCCCTTGGGCGATCGCAGTAACCGCAGCTTGGTCATTGGGTTTTGTCTATAACGTCTATTATGGCGGTGAATTAAGCTTTTTACGGGGGATGTACTTTGAAAAAATGTCCCTGGCCGCGCAAGTTAAAGACTCGCCTCGATTACTAATTTTAGGGGGTTCTGGGGCCCATCATTCCCTCAACTCGGATGTTTTATCCCAAAACCTAGGGATTCCCGTTCTGAACATGGGATTAGACGGTCCGGTGGGGTTAAACGTTATTTTACCCAGTATTCTCAAAGCGGTACGTCCTGGGGACATTGTGTTATTGATTCCTGAAGATTTAATTCTACTCGATCAGGATGGTTTATTAGAACGTTCGGCCCCGTTTGGGGTTGCGACAGGAAGACCGGGACTAGGTGGGGTTCCACCTCAACAGTTAATAGAAACGATCTGGATGCAGGGAGTTCCTAGTTTAAGACCCCTCACTAAATCGACCGTTGATTTAGTCGAAACTGGCCGTTTTACCGGTTATTATTCTGAACCTTTAACCGAAAAAGGTGATCCCAGTACCGTTAAATATCGTCAGGGAAAATGGTGGCAATGGAAAATTCATAAATCCATTTCTCCCCATGCAGTTAAAAGAATTAAGCAGTTTCGTCAAGAAGTCGAGGCCAAAGATGCTACCTTAATTTTATCTTTGCCTTGGGTTTATGCCAGTCACGATGAAAAAAACTTATCAAATATGGAAGACATTGCCAACAAATTAAGCAACATTGCGCCTCTTGTGTATGATAAAAAAGATTACAATTTGAAGAAGGATTCTAGTTTGTTTGCTGATACTCATCATCACCTTGTCTTTGAAGGTAGAAAACTGCGCTCAGAACAATTAGCCGAGCAATTAAAACCGGTTATCAATACAATAAATAATTGATATGAATCAAGAAAAGTTATCAAAATTAACTAATATTTTCGGTTTAGATTTGCGATCGCTGGCCGTTTTCAGGATCGGTTTAGCATTAGTAGTGATGGCTGATTTATTGAGCCGTTTTAGAGGTGTTGCAGCACATTATACGGATCAGGGTGTACTGCCTAGAGAAGCCCTACATTCTAATTTATTCGCTTCTTTTATTGCCCTTCAAAAAGCACCAAATTCCTTACTTCATCCTTGGTACTGGTCGTTTAATTTACTACATGATGGTTTATGGTTTCAAGTTCTTTTATTTATCATCGCTTTTATTCTTTGTTTATTCTTATTAGTTGGCTATCGCACTAGATTGGCAGTTATTGCGGTTTGGGCGTTAAATATTTCCCTACAAAATCGTAATCCTGCTTTGATTTTTGCAGGGGATGATGTTTTGCGGGCGATGCTTTTTTGGTCGATGTTTTTACCGTTAGGTTGTTCCTATTCTAT
>JASJBX010000128.1 GCA_030066295.1 Crocosphaera sp. | reverse complement strand
AGGAAGAGGTAAAAATGATTGACTTTTGACTTCTAACTTTTGACTTGTGAAGACGGATTATTATATTCTTGTAATAACCTAGATTATTACCGTCTAACCCACCCTACAGAGAATAATTATTATGGCTTATTTATTTTATACTGTTGATGTTTTTACTAATACGATGTTTGGGGGAAATCAATTAGCTGTCTTTCCTGATGCAGATGGATTAGCTTCTGAAACAATGCAAAAAATAGCAGCAGAATTTAATTTTTCAGAAACGGTTTTTATCTTACCTCCTACTGATAGCAATAATACTAAAAAGTTGCGTATTTTTACGCCAACTCAAGAACTACCTTTTGCGGGACACCCCACTTTAGGTGCAGCTTATATTTTAGGAATTACTGATGAATGGTTACAAAATAATAATGATTGTAATATTATTTTTGAGGAAGGGGTGGGTTTAGTTTCAGTTAACATTGAATTTAAAAATAAGCAACCTATTTATACAGAATTGACTTCACCTCAATTACCAGAATTTTCTGATGAAATTCCATCTATAGAAGAATTAGCATCAATTTTAAGCTTACAAGTAGAAGATTTCAGACAAGATAATTATACCCCTCAAGCTGTTTCTTGTGGACTGCCTTTTTTATTTGTTCCCCTACATAATAGAGAGGCATTAAAACGGATAAAATTAAATAGCGATCGCTGGCAAAAAATACTAGGAAATGCTTGGGCTTCTTCTCTCTATGTCTTCTGTTTCGATCCCGAAAATAAGGGATCACATATTCGGGCAAGAATGTTCGCGCCGGGGTTAGGAGTTACAGAAGACCCCGCCACAGGGTCTGCTGCCACTGCCTTTGGCGGATATTTAGGCATTCGTGAAATTGAAAAAAAGGGGCAATTTCACTGGCGAATAGAACAGGGGTTTGAGATGGGAAGACCCAGTTTTCTAGAAGTAAAAACCGAAAAAATTGAGGGAAAAATAAACAAAATTAGTGTGGGAGGATCTTCTGTTTTAGTAAGTCAAGGAACCATGAACATTGCTTAATCTAACGGGGTTCCTTCAATACAGGTTCCAGTTAATAATGTGCCTTCCATAATAGCTTGTTCAACTTGGGCGCATAAGAGGTTAGCATTGGTTAAATTAGTCCCTCTTAAAACTGCCCCATTTAACATAGCTTCTTCGAGATCAGCTTGGGATAAATCCGCCCCCGATAAATTGGTACTGCTTAAATCTGCTTGTTGTAAAATGCTTCCTGTTAGGGTTGCCCCACGCAGATCACAACCGCGCAGATCAACCCCGGTTAAATCTAAATGACTCAACACTGAACCGGCCAAAAATGCCCCGGCTAAACTAATATTTTTAGCTTGGATATCCGCTAAAATAGCCCCTCTTAAATCAGCATTACGGCAGTCTGCATCGGTTAAATTAGCCCCCGTTAAATCAGCCCCTCGCAGATTCGTTCTTAGGGTTGCCCCCGATAAATTAGCCCCGGTTAAATCAGCCCCAGATAAGTCCATTCTCGATAAATCTTGTCCGGCTAAATCCTTAATTTTTCCGTTACGAATATCTGATAAATTAATAGTTACACTCATGATAATTTCTTGTAAATTGGCATTGTTTGCTTAAAAAACTTCAGACTTCAGACTTCAAACTTCTGACTTCATTTTGTGGCTTCTTCTAGCCAAATAGCCGGGAGTTGACTGGGGCGATCGGGTAATACCATTAACCCCATTTCCACTAATCTAATAATGTTAGCTAAAGTATCAACTAACGTGGGATCGAACCAAGTGTCTCGGTAAGACTGGCATTTTTCTAAGGCTTCCCCTAAACTGAGGGCAGGGCGATCGCCTCTCGGTTGGATTAACTCTTGGAAGTAGGAAACTAACCCCAAAATTCTCGCTTCAATGCTGTTTTCTTCCCCTTTTAACCCCTGGGGTTTACCACTTCCGTCCCAATGTTCCAATTGATGGCCGACGATGTCCTTAATGGCTTTTAATTCGGGCATAGTGGATAATAATTGTGCGCCCAAGGTTGCGCGATCGCGCCAAAACCCATAACTCGAATCATTAAGCTGATCGGGAGTCTGCTTAAACACCTCTTTCGGGGCTTCTGCCAGTCCAATGCGATACAATACCCCTGCTAACCTTAGCCGTCTGAGTTGCAATGTGGGTAAGTCCAATAACTGTCCGATGGTTTCTGCAAGGGCCGATACTTGCAAAGAAGCAACGGAGTTATCTTTGTCCCTTTCATCTACCCGTTGGGCCATGCGTAAGAAAGCTTGTAACTTACTGGCCGCTAAATTCCGATTTAATTTTAGGGCCTGTCCTTCTAAGTCCACCAGTTCTCTTGTTTGACGGTTGATGGTGACTAACTGTTGCTGAGAGGTTTGTAAGTAGGTAACAATACGAGACACAACCCCCGTGAGATCGATAGGAACATCGTTAGGTGTGGCTGAAATGTTGTTTTGAATGTTTGTTAATTTATCTGCTAATTCTGGGTTATAAGACCGCATTCCTTCGATTAAAATTTTAGCTGATTCTTCTACGGGAAGGCGATCAAAGGTCCAAAGTCCGTAAAATTTTCGTTCTGTGTCGGTTTGCGGTTGGGTATCGGCCTTATAGTCTTCGGGGGACAGTTCCCGACACAACACCATGGCCGCATATCCTGGGGCTAAAATAATTAAATTCCATTCTTCTACGAGAGGATCATCGTGATTAAGATGGACAAGGGAAACATTATCTAATTGTCCTGTTTTATGGCTGTCAAACCCACTTTCAGAAACGGCGGCGATGGCAATATGATGAGAACATTGGGCAATATCATGATAGCGATCGGCTTCTTGTAAATACCATTTTCCCTGTTGAAACGTCACCAACACTAGGGGATGTTGTTGGGGATCATCGGGGGTACTTTTGAGAATATGGTCTTCTAAGGCGTGACAAAGGGCTACCAGGGTATTTTTGAAGTAAACCCCGTAACTGGGGGGTAATTGACCGTCTGGAAGCGCGTTTTTGAGTTGGTTTAGGGTTGACTCAGGTAACATTCAGAACTGTTAAAATTGGGACTTGATGATTAGTTTATCTTAAGCTATGCACAACTATAGCTTATCCGATTCGTGATTATTTCATCGGTTCGAGACGGATTAATTTACCATTGGGATCATCTGTTAAAACATAAATAAACCCGTCCGGTCCTTGTTTAACATCCCTAACCCGTTGCTCAAATTTTAGGGGATATTCTGCTACAATTTCACCCGTGTCATTTAAGTCGATACGAATCACTTCCCTGGCCACTAAACCCCCCGCAAATAAGTCTCCTTTCCACTCCCTAAACTGATCCCCATCATATACCGTTAGTCCCGATGGTGCGATCGCAGGAGTCCACACCACCAAGGGATCAACCATACCCGGAAGCGATCGCTGATCGGATATTTCACCCCCTGTATATTCCTTGCTATGAGTCACCACGGGCCAACCATAGTTTTCTCCGGCTACAATTTTATTCAGTTCGTCCCCACCCCTCGAACCGTGTTCCGTCGACCATATTTCACCGCTTTTCTTATTCACAGTTAACCCTTGGATGTTACGATGGCCATAACTCCAAATAGCCGGGTTAGCAGTTTCCTGACCCACAAAAGGATTATCATCAGGAATACTACCATCGTCGTTGATGCGGATAAGTTTACCGAGATAACTGTCCAACTTTTGCGCTTGTTTGCGACTTAACTCCCCGTCTATTTTTAACGGTGGGTTTCCTCCATCGCCAATGGACGCTAATAAGGTTCCATCCTTTAACCACTGTAAACGAGATCCGAAATGTTGTCCTCCTGTTTTCAGAGGGGAGACTTCAAAGATAACTTTGACATCTTGTAGTCCATTCTCCTTTAAAGTAGCACGGGCGATTTTGGTTTGGTTGCTCCCGCGATTGCCAGAAGCATAAGTCAAATAAATATAACCATTTTCACTAAAATTAGGGTGTACCGCCACATCTAATAATCCTCCTTGACCCACTGCAAAGACTTCTGGCACGCCTTGGATGGGTTGGGGTTCTAATTTGCCATTTTTGATAATGCGGAGTCTCCCAGGGCGTTCTGTGACGAGAATATCCCCATTGGGTAGCCAGTCCATGGCCCAAGGATGTTCTAACCCCTCTATAACTGTAACTTGTTTAACCTCTGGTTGGGTTGAGGATGCTTGACTGCTTTGATTGGTTGTAGGTTGAATTGTGGAATTATTAGAAGAATTTGACGAAGAAAAACAGCCTCCTATACCTAACAGAATCATCGCATTTAATATAGCTGGATAAAATAGTTTAGGGTTAATTAATCTCATCTTCTTATAAATAATTATCTATCGGTAAGAGTCAATAACTGTTGACCTCTACAATGTAGCAAATTTTCCTAATGTTTATTAGTTTTGTTGTTTATCTATGTTAATTATTTATACTAATACAGCTTTTTGTTGATCTTCCTTGGCTTCTGATACAATAAATACTACTATACTATTTTTATCAAAAAATGAGTGAAACTATGTCACAAGAATTAATCAATACTATACAACTGGGTGATTGCAGAGAAGTCATGAAAATAGTTCCTGATAACTATGTATCTGCTTGTATTACTGATCCTCCCTATAATTATGAGTTTATTGGTCATAAATGGGACAATGCGGAAATTCAACGGCGCATGAAAAGAGTTAATAATAAAAACAGTAAAACATTAGTTAAAAATATACCCTATGGTAGTGGGTTAGCTGGTGGAGTTCGTAATAAGAAATGGTATCAAAGAAATCGTGAGAATATTCTAGATTATGAGCATTGGTGTTTGCAGTGGGGAGAGCAACTTTTTCGCATTTGTAAACCGGGTGCTACTGTCTTAGTGTTTAATAGTACCAGAACAGTTGCCCATGTTCAAGTTGCTCTTGAAAATGCCGGTTTTTATGCTAGAGATATCATGGTTTACAGACGTTCTAGTGGTATTCCCAAAGGCATTAATATGAAGAAAAAATTAGAACAAAAAGGTTATAAGAACGCCGAAAAATGGGAAGGTTGGCATAGTTGTTTAAGAAATGAATGGGAAGCTATTTGTATTTTACAAAAGCCATTACAAAATAATTATACAGAAACCGTTTTAAACTACGGAACTGGTTTATTTTTTACTCAAGATAACCAGGGTTTTCAATCCAATATTTTAGAGAATATTCCAAGGGATAAAAATGAGGACTTTAATATTCACTGTACGGTTAAACCATTAGCTTTGATGGAAAAATTAGTTAAAATTTTTGTTCCTTCCGTAGATGATTCCATTGTTATTGATCCTTTTGCTGGTTCTGGAACCACTTTACTTGCTGCTAAGAAATTAGGAATTAATTATTTAGGAATTGAAATAGTACCAGAGTATATTGATATTATTAATCAACGTCTTAACGAGGTTATCTTTGTACAGAAAACTCTCCCTTTCGCTCAATCAGATGTTGCTTAAGTCAGTTATCTACGTTTATTGGGTAAGCTGAATGAAAATATTGATCGAAATGGGGTTTAAGAGATTGTTGCTAAAAAAGATATTAAGTAGGGTGCGCTCTAGCAAACTATAATTGTTTGGGTGATTCCTATACTTCTTTTATGCCGTAACGCACCAAAATTGTGTTTTTTTGTGTATTGATCTTTTTGAAATGCTATCATGATAATTGACAAGACAATATAATACCTAATAGTAACTTAAAATGATCAATCTTGGACAAATAATTTTTGGAGCTATTGCCGGAGCTATTGTTACTTTAATTTTGGCATATATTGCTAACTCTATTCAATCTAACGGTGCTTATCGTCGAGAACTTATGCGTTGGGCGATAGAAACTGCTCATAAAGATTTTACTGCGGATAATGAACGTTATAATTCCTCTCAGTCAGAAAATTTACATCCTTGGCCAATGAGTTCCTATATTCACTATCATTATAAATTTATTAACTTACTTGATGAGGGAAATTTGAATGAACAAACCCTTAAAGAGTTACTAACTTTACAAAAGAAACTACTAGAAACTTATACAGAATTCAATCTTCCGAAATACTTTAAGAGAGGCTATGAGGAATCTGATTTTAAGTAAGTTTCTGTACACTTTCAATACAAAAATGTATCTAATAGGAAATTAAATCATGTCTAAACACTTAAAAACAGATAAATATGGAGAACATAGTTGTTATGGAACGAGATAAAATAATTAGTATCTTAAAGATCAATGAAAAAAAGATACAAAGTTATGGAATTAAATCATTAGCCATTTTTGGATCAGTTGCTAGAAATGAAGCAACCGCTAATAGTGATGTTGATATTTTAGTGGAGTTTATTGATAAACCGACTTTTGATCAATATATGGAGTTAAAATTTTATTTAGAAGATTGTTTAGGGACTAAAGTTGATTTAGTTACTCACAAAATGTTAAAGTCTCAAATTCGTCAAACTGTTCAAAAAGAGGCCATTTATGTCTCGTAGCATTCGTCTCTATTTAGAAGATATTATGGTTAGTGGCAATAAGATTTTGAGCTATACTCAAGCTATGACTTATGAAGACTTTATTGCTGATCAAAAAACTTATGATGCAGTGATTATGAATCTGTTAATTATTGGAGAAGCAGTCAAAAATATACCTGCTGAAATTAAAGAAGAATATAAGGATATAGAATGGCATAAAATTGCAGGATTAAGGGATATATTAGCCCATGCTTATTTTAGTTTAGATGATGAAATTATTTGGGATATCATAATTAATAAAATTCACCCTTTACTTGAATCGATTCAAGCAATTATAAACACTGACAACTGATAACTAATAAATCTTATGATTGATAACGATCGCTTTTGGTTAAAAAATGCTCATATTCCTCTCTGTCTCTTAGAAAATGTTGCGATTAAACCCCAAACCAGAGAACAATTATGTCATGTAGATATAGAAATTAATCAAAACAAAATTATTTCTATTATCCCTCACACTTCTAATGTTTCTGAATCTCCCTATATTGATGTGAAAAAAGGCATTATTTTTCCTTGTTTTATTGATAGTCATACTCATCTCGATAAAGGACATATTTGGGAGCGATCGCCTAACTTATCAGCAACCTTTGAAGAAGCATTAAATACGGTCAAAAAAGATGCTCAAAATAACTGGAAACCTGAAGATATTTATCGCAGAATGGACTTTGGTCTACAATCTAGTTACGCACAAGGAACCATCGCAATAAGAACCCATTTAGATGCTTTTGGAGAACAAGCAAACATCAGTTTTAAGGTATTTGAAAAATTAAAAAATAAATGGCAAGATAAACTAACGTTACAAGCAGTTTCCTTAGTTTCTTTAGATTACTTTTTAAGCAAAGAAGGAGAAAAATTAGCCGATTTAGTGGCGAGTTATGGACAAATTTTAGGAGGGGTTGCTTATATGAATCCTCAACTTGATCAAGAACTAGATCGGGTGTTTACTCTAGCAAAAGAAAGAAATTTAGACTTAGATTTTCATGCAGACGAAACCCTCGATCCCGATTCTATTTGTTTAAAAAAGATTGCAGAAACTGCTATTAAACATAAATTTAACAACAAAATAACCTGTGGTCATTGTTGTAGTTTATCCCAACAAAATACTGAATTAGTTCAAGAAACAATCGAATTAGTTCAAGAAGCAAATATATCGATTATTAGTTTACCCATGTGTAACTTATATCTACAAGATAGAACACTAAAAACCACCCCAAAATGGCGAGGCGTTACCGATGTTCATCAACTGAAAAAACAAGGAATTCCTGTCGCTTTTGCCAGCGATAATTGTCGAGATCCTTTTTATGGATTTGGCAATCATGACGGGTTAGAAGTGTTAAAAGAATCCGTTAGAATTTGCCATTTAGATACTAATTATGATGACTGGGTTAGTAGTATCAATAAAGTACCAGCACAGTTGATGAACTTAACGAAATTAGGTAAAATAAATGTAGGGATAGACGCAGATTTAGTAATATTTAAAGCCCGTTATTTTAGTGAATTGTTTGCTCGTCCTCAAAGCGATCGCCAGGTGATGAGAAAAGGAAAATTGATCGATACAACTTTACCCGACTACAGTCAACTAGATGATTTGATTTTTTCGTATCAATCATAACAGAATAATCACCGATAATCTGAGTATATATCCCTAGTGTATTCTACTGTCATCATAAACTTTACAAAAATTAACAAAATCATGTAGTATTGTTAAGGAACCAAACCCAAAACTAGGAATTCATACCTAAATGGAGATGTACAGCCAGACGAATCCCCTATTCAAACGCTCTACCCTAACCATCAAAACCATGATTCCCTAACAAAAACCTGACAAAACAGCAACAATAGCCCAAATTTTGTTACCATAGGCTTTCCCTTTTATATATCACTATTACTTACTCTTCATTTCCTGACACTGAACTACTCGATAAAAAATCTCTTATGAAGCTAACTAAAAGTAATCCTGACCCAGTTCGGGCGTATCTCAAAGAAATTGGTCGTGTTCCCTTGCTAACCCACGAAGAAGAAATTCTTTATGCCAAGCGAGTCCAACGATTAGTTAATCTAGAGAAGCTACGAGAAGAAATCATCGAACAAACCGGAAAAGAACCCACAGATAGCCAATGGGCTAAAGCTGCTAAACTGTCCAAAAAAGAATTACACTCTGTGATGGAAGCCGGAGAAGCAGCCAAGCGGAAAATGGTAGAAGCCAACCTGCGTCTGGTGGTATCCGTAGCCAAAAAGTATCTCAAACGGAACTTAGACTTATTGGATCTGATCCAAGAGGGAACCATTGGGATGCAGCGAGGAGTGGAAAAATTCGATCCCACCAAAGGGTATCGCTTTTCAACCTACGCTTACTGGTGGATACGTCAGGCCATTACAAGGGCGATCGCGGAAAAAAGCCGAACCATCCGCCTTCCCATCCATATCACCGAAAAACTCAATAAAATTAAAAAAGCCCAACGGGAACTATCCCAGCAAAAAGGCCGGGCCGCCACCGTTGCGGAATTAGCCGAAGAACTCGACTTAACCCCCAAACAGGTCCGAGAGTACCTCGAACGGGCCCGTCAACCCCTTTCCTTAGATTTACGGGTAGGGGACAACCAGGACACGGAATTAGGGGATCTCTTAGAAGATGATGGCCAGTCTCCAGAAGATTTTGCCACCCATTCCTCTTTACAGTTTGACTTAGAACGGTTAATGGAAGACTTAACCACTCAACAAAAAGAAGTGATTGCCTTGCGCTTTGGACTGTTGGATGGACAACCCTTAACCTTGGCCAAGATTGGTTCTCGTCTTAATATTAGTCGGGAAAGGGTTAGACAAATTGAAAGAGAAGCTTTATCCAAACTGAGAAAAAGAAAGGCGAATATTCAAGAATATCTAGCCAGTTAACCACCGAAAAAATACAATGGGGTCGGGGGATCGGAATTTACGGTTCGGTTCTACCGACTCCTATTTTGTTAAGAAACTTGTTACAGTGGAGAAGAAAGATAATTAACCAAATAGCATCAATTTCATTAAAAGCTAAATAAACAGCTAAATATCCACAGGAGGCCAACAGTGAATAATGATTTAAACCGTTCCCAGAATCTTTTTAACAGTGAAAATGAAGTAGGGGAAAGCTTGTGGAAGTATGTACAGTCTTTGAGTCCCGAAACTATTTCTCAACTATCCAAACCCGACTCTGCCGAAGTTTTTCAAGTGATGGAACGGAATATTATTGGCTTATTGGGTAATCTTCCTTCCGAACATTTTGGCGTAACCGTTAGTACCAGTCGCGATCATCTCGGAAAATTATTAGCTTCAGCCATGATGAGTGGTTACTTCTTACGCAACGCCGAACAAAGACTAAACTTTGAAAAGTCCTTACAAGCCATTAATAGCAGTACCGAAAACGAAGAATAAAGCACAATAAAATTGAGGCTAAAAGTAAACTGGTGGCTGATCAGATAACGTTGCCAGTTTTTAAGTTACTCGATCTCAGACAGTCTTTGTTAACTTGGTACAAGGAACAAGGACGACAGTTGCCTTGGCGAGATACCAGAGATCCCTACTTGATCTGGGTGTCTGAGATTATGTTGCAACAAACCCAGGTGAAAACCGTTCTTCCCTATTATCAACGGTGGTTAAACACCTTCCCCACCCTGGAAAGTTTAGCCTTAGCGGACTTACAAGAGGTCTTAAAGGCGTGGGAAGGGTTAGGATACTATAGTAGAGCCAGAAACCTCCACAAAGCGGCTCAAATCGTTTTTAATGGGTATGATGGGGTCTTTCCGCAACGACTGCCCGATGTCATCGACTTACCCGGTATTGGACGCACAACCGCCGGGGGTATTCTCAGCGCAGCGTTTAACCAACCAGTATCTATTTTAGACGGAAATGTGAAGCGGGTGTTATCCCGTTTAATGGCGTTGCCCGTTCCGCCAAAAAAAGGGCTAAAATTGTTATGGGAACTATCGGATCTTATTCTCGATCAGAATAACCCCAGAGATTTTAATCAAGCTTTGATGGATTTAGGGGCGGAAATTTGTGTTAAAACTAAGCCTAGATGTTTACTGTGTCCTTGGACATCTCACTGTTTAGCTTATCAACAAGGCCGACAAAATCAACTTCCCATGACTGAAGCAAAAAAACCCCTTCCCCATAAAAAAATTGGTGTGGCTGTCATCTATAATGACGCTGGTTTAGTATTAATTGATCGCCGTCTAGAAAAAGGATTATTAGGAGGGTTATGGGAGTTTCCGGGGGGGAAAATAGAAGCCGATGAAACCGTAGAAGACTGTATTAAACGAGAAATTAAAGAAGAAATTGATATAGAGATCGAAGTCGGAGAAAATTTAGTTACCCTAGATCATGCTTATACCCATTTTAAAGTCACCTTATATGTGCATCTTTGTCGCTATTTGACAGGGGAACCCAAACCCATTGAATGTCAAGAAATCCGTTGGGTAAGTTTAGAAGACATTGATCAATTTCCGTTTCCGAAAGCAAATACTAAAATTATTGAGATGTTAAAAAATAGAAAATCTGGGAAATTATGCAAATAAACCTTAATTGATCTAAATAAACATTAAAGTGCTGGTCTTTATAACTAAATTAGTTGACGTCCAAGAGAGACTAAAAAAGCAGCACTAAAAACAGTGCTGCTTAAAAAGTTAAATAAGGTTAAAACCCTAGACTAAAGTTGCCATTTTAACCTCATTAGTGGTTAAAATTTCTTGCAGTTCATCAGAGTCAACGGTTTCTTTTTCCACTAACATATCCGCTAAACTATCTAAGATGTGACGGTTACTTTCTAAGACATCTTTAGCGCGTTTGTAAGCCGTATCCACCAGTTGACGAACCTCTTCATCAATAGCAGAGGCGGTTTCGTTAGAAAAGTCCCGATCAGAGGCAATATCGCGGCCCAAGAAGACATTTCCGTTTTGCCGTCCTAAGGCCACAGGTCCTAAGCGATCGCTCATGCCAAAGCGGGTGATCATTTGACGGGCCACTCTGGCTACCTGTTGTAAGTCATTAGAGGCACCGGTGGTGACTTCTTCTTCACCGAAGATGATTTCTTCAGCCACCCGGCCACCTAAAGCCACAGCCATTTGATTTTGGAGGTAAGAACGAGAATATAACCCCGACTCCATGCGATCTTCGCTAGGGGTGAACCAGGTTAACCCACCGGCGCGGCCACGGGGAATAATGCTGATTTTTTGTACGGGATCGTAGTCAGGCATCAACGCACCTACTAAAGCGTGACCAGCTTCGTGGTAAGCAACTAAGGTTTTACGCTTCTCACTCATGACCCGATTTTTCTTCTCAGGCCCCGCTAAAACGCGATCGATAGCATCGTTGACCTCATCCATGGAAATTTCGGTCAAATTCCGACGAGCAGCTAAAATAGCCGCTTCATTCAACAGGTTAGAGAGATCCGCACCGGTAAACCCAGGGGTACGACGGGCAATTTTATCGAGATCCACGTCTTTAGAGAGGGTTTTGCCTCGGGCATGAACTTTGAGAATTTCTTGACGGCCGGCGTAGTCAGGACGATCGACCACCACTTGACGGTCAAAACGACCGGGACGCAATAAAGCTGCGTCTAAGACATCGGGACGGTTGGTGGCAGCAATAATAATGATACCGGTATTGCCTTCAAACCCGTCCATCTCCGTTAAGAGTTGGTTGAGGGTTTGTTCCCGTTCATCGTTACCACCCCCTAAACCGGCACCCCGTTGACGGCCCACTGCGTCGATCTCATCGATGAAGACGATACAAGGGGCGTTTGCTTTGGCCTGTTCAAATAAGTCGCGAACACGGGATGCACCCACACCGACGAACATTTCCACAAACTCCGAACCCGAAATGCTGAAGAAGGGAACACCGGCTTCCCCGGCCACTGCCCTTGCGAGTAGGGTTTTACCGGTTCCAGGCGGTCCAACTAAAAGGACTCCTTTGGGAATTTTTGCGCCAATGGCGGTGAAGCGATCGGCATTTTTGAGGAAGTCCACCACCTCAGTCAGTTCCAGTTTGGCTTGTTCGATACCGGCTACATCGCCAAAGGTGACTTGGGTTTGGGGTTCCATTTGGACTCTGGCTTTTGACTTACCAAAGTTCATGGCTTGGGAACCGGGTCCGCTTTGCGCCCGTCGCAACAGGAAGAATAATCCCACTAATAAGAGGATCGGTAGGAAGAGACTGCTGGCGACTCGGAACCAAATTCCTTCGTCACTTTGGGGTTGAACGGCAATGTCTACGCCGTTTTGAGACAAAATGTTGATTAAATCGGGGTCATTGGGTAGATTAACCAGTAACGGTGCGCCACCTTCGGGGTTAGGTACTTTGGCCTGAGTGCGATCGGAGCTTAGGGTGACTCGATCCACCTTGTTACTTTCTACGCGCTCAATAAACTCGCTATAGGTTAAATTTTCCCGACTTTGAGGGTTATTGTTATCCAAAAAGGCAGATGCTAGAGCTAAGACTACAATCAATAGAAGTGCGTATAGTCCAGCATTACGCCATTTTTTGTTATTTTTGTTCACGCTGTCGGCCTCTTCTTAAACTAAAACTAAAGGTGAAGATAGGGTTAACTTCAATATATCAAGGTTAATGATCTAACCGGATGATAACGCCTGATGATACAGGGATGGTTTCTTCAAAAGAAACACTTGTTAACTTATGTTAACGTTTCTCAGGAACGATTGACTAGGAATTTCTGAATGAATTGAATTTATCCCTTTCGGGTCTGTTTTGCCGTTTTTTGCTAACTTATTTCAATAAGAATTGGTTAAATGATAAAAAAATAGGGGAACCGTTCCCTGTGTTGCTAAACGATTCCACCTGCCGATCCATCCTTGAGAGGAGAACACTTATTGATTTCATCATAGGCTTATTAAAAATATTTGTCAATAGCTTTGAAAAAGATTGTCAATAATTGCGGACATTTAGACTGACATCTTGCACCTTCAAACTCAATCCTAAAAACAATTAACATTTTGGGGTGGGATGAATTGCGGGCATAGTTCATAAAATAAACTAGAAATCTTGTGTTATTATTTTTCCAGATTGACACGGCAATTAAATAGCGATAACCAAGCTATAGACAACATTAATATGAATGATTAACCGTGTATTCTGACCCGTGGGACAAGGGGCTAAGCCTATCGCCTTGATGTAAGACTCCCTATTGCCAGCAATAGAAAGCTATCGATTGGGTAGGAAGCCAACATCGTAATCTTTGATTCGATGTGGGTAGTTCACGATGAATGTAATAGCGGTATCTTCCCAAGAGAGCAAACAGAAACCATGAAATGGGATCGGCGGACTTTTTTACAGACCTTATTCACCTGGGGGGTCGCTCAAGAAAGCCTGACATGGCTAAATTCCAACCAGCAACTTCAAAAATACTATCGAACTTTAGCAGAACCAACCCATCGCAAACTAGCCTTATTGGTGGGGATTAATGATTATGGCTCGGGTTTTACCCTCAAAGGTTGTGTCACCGACGTTGAACGGCAAAAAGACCTTCTGATCCATCGCTTCGGGTTTAATTCCCAAGACATTCTGAGCTTGACCGATAAAGAAGCAACTCGTCAAGGTATCGAAACTGCCTTTGTAGAACATTTAGTCAAACAGGCCAAAGCAGGGGATGTGGTGATCTTTCACTTTAGCGGTTATGGGAATTATGTAAATATTCCCGCCGATTTGATCCCCACCGTCACCAAGGGTCAACTACCAGGGATTATTGCTAAAGATGGGATTGCCACCAGCAAAGGCAACCCCAACACGAATAACATTCTGCAAGATACCCTAAGTTTATTAGGGCGATCGCTTTCCACAGATAAGGTAACGATGGTATTCGATACCAGTTACCATAGTAGCGGTCAAACCCATCAAGGCCATCTCAGAGTCCGCTCTTTTCCCTATGCAACCGACACCGTTGCTCGAGAAGAATTTATTTTTCAAGCACAACTCAAAGAAAAACTCCCCAAAACCAAAACAGCAGGTCCTGCTGGTATTATTCTGACGGCTGCCGGTTCAGAACAAGTGGCCACAGAAATCAAGGGTAATGGTTTTAGTGCAGGACTCTTTACTTACGCCCTGACGCAACATTTATGGTCTACTATGCCGGCCAGTCGACTGACCATAACCCTCAATAAAACGACAGAACAAATTCTCCCCATTATGGGGGCCAAACAACAGCCGCAACAAGCACATAGTCCCAGTCAACCCCTGTTTACCTACTATTTGCTTCCCCCCGTATCTCAGTCTGCAGAAGGGTTTATCAGTAGCGTTGACGATTCCGCTACGGCTACCGTAACCTTAACGGGCTTTCCTGCTAATATTCTGCGCTATTATGGCGTTAATTCCATTTTTTATCCCCTGAGTCCCTCCCCTGATGGGACTCCTTTTCAACTGCGTTCCCGCAATGGTTTACAAGCCAAACTGCGACGGCTACCTTCCGAACAAAGTCCCAGCCAACCTTTAAGCGTAGGACAATTATTGCAAGAATCCCTTCGTTGTTTACCCCGCAACATTGGTCTAAATGTTGCCCTAGATCCTAAATTACAACGCATCGAACGAGTGGATGCCACCAGTGCTTTTTCCGCCATCGATCTTGTCTCCGATGTCTTGACCGAAGGAGAACAACCGGTAGATTGTATTTTAGGGTTGCGCTCCTCTTTTTCTACCCTATCGTCTCAACCCCAAGAAACAGACGGGTACGCTCTTTTTCTACCAGGGGGGGAACAACTTCCCAATACGATAGGTAAGTCAGGGGAAGCGATTAAATCTGCCATAGAACGATTGCGCCCGACTCTAGAGAAACTCCTGGCCATGAAATTATGGGGACTGACCCTTAATGAAGCCTCATCTCAACTCCCTTGGCGTGTTACCCTCGAAGGACTTGATCCCCAGCCTTACTCCATCGAACAACGGCAAACCACCAGAATCAAGAGCCAAACAGTACAACCCGAGGGGAACCCCAAAACCAACGAAACAGCAGCACCTAACCTTCCAGGGCTTCCGAAAGTCCCCCGAGGAACTCGCTTACGGTATCGCCTAGAAAATCTGGGAGAAAAACCTCTGTATTATCTCGTTTTAGGGATTAACAGCAGTGGGAAAGCGATCGCCTACCTTCCTCCTTATGAAGAGGAAGCAGAATCAACAGAGGAGGAGCCAGCCTATATTGAGCCAGGGATGAAGAATTTTATCCCCGCTACTTCTACTGGACTAACCTGGACAACCTCTAGCACCAAAGGATGGGAATATATTCTGGCGATCGCTGCGGCAGCCCCTTTTGAGAAAACGTTAGAAGCCCTCAAACACATCTCAGAGTTCAAAACGGATAAAGATCAAATTCTGACCCTAGAAAATCCCTTAGAAATGGCTCAAGCCCTGCTAGAAGACTTAGGAACAGCCGGTGACCAAACCAATACACTGCTCGAACCTAGCTCCGATAGCTATATCCTTGATGTTCAAGCCTGGTCAACTTTGAGCTTTATCTATCAGGTGATTTAAAACATGGAGAAACTTTATATTCTGTTATTCATTGTCCTAGAAATATGGAGAAACTTTATATTCTGTTATTCATTGTCCTAGAAATAAGGACGAAATCTTAAGATTGTCTCTTTTAGAGGCAATTTTTGTGGTTATATGACCAAAAAAAACAAAAAAATCTAAAACTACATGGTCATTGAGAGGGATAGTACAAGAAACTTCATGAAATTTTATAACTAATTCTAAAGTAGCCTAAACCAAGTTTACTAAATTTAGGTAGTTTGTAAACGAAATTAATCCCGAAAATAATAAATAGAATTAGATAATTAAGTATTGTTTCTGTGTGTATAGATATTTTTTCATTTACTAAAAAACACAAATAAATATATTGATTTACAACTATTTTTTGCTTTAAACATACAGCTTTACTTTTTAATTTTTAGAAAAGATTTGATTCAAAAAAGCGTTGCTAGTATTGGCTTAGTAGAGTGACTTTTCAATCAATAATTTTATGGGTAATTGTCAGCAAAAATTCTTAACCACCCTATCGTTAGGTATAGTTTTCTCTTTAAGCAGTGCTGTTAGTGCTAAAGCGGCTACTGTTGCATATAACCCAATATTGAATGGAGATAATAATCCATCCTTCGATTTTGTCGAGGACTCGGGTGGTCTGTTTAGTAGTTATACATTAGGTTTTCAATTTTCGGTCAATTCCACTCCTCCTACTAATAATAATAATCAAGAAATAACTGCGTTGGGTGTTTATGCACGCCCCGATGTGTTTCCCTTTGATCCCCTGAATCCGCCGACCAATGCGATTCCCAATCCAGGTCCTTTTGATAATCCAGATTTTGTCTATTTACCCGATACTGAGCATCACATCGCACTGTGGGAAGTAAATGAGAACGGAGTTCCCATGGACATTGATCCCGATACGCTTCTACCGATACCAGTCAGACGAATCCTTCTTCAGCCAATGGTTGATGATCCAGATTCAGATAATCCGGACGACCTGATCATCAACCCCTTACTGGGTTTTATTTACGATGGGGAGAATCCTGAGCAGAATTATGGTTTTGCTTATTTAGCCTTAGAAGATCCTTTGACCTTAAGTGGTTCAGAACAATTCTTTCGTATGGGGGTTTCTTATATCAACGATGCGGATCAAGCTTGGATTAATAGTGATGATACGGGACAGGCTTTGTTCTTGGGGGATGTAATCGTCCCGACTGAGGATCTTGAAACGCCACCCGGACCAGGGGCAGCCCTTGAGCCGATGGTGGTTTTACAACCTAATCTGGCTGGAGGGGGGCAACCTCAGGGTTACTATGCTCTTCAAGACGATCCAACGGGTGACCCTTTATTGTTTCCCCGTTTACCTGATCAACCTCAAGAGCCTGGGGATTCTGATTTCATCCCTTTCCCCAGTTTCAATGGTGAGACGAGTCCTTTTTTTGCTGCAGGTAATGTTCTCTTTGGTCCGTTAGACGGGTTTACTACCACTACTACAGGAACCACTGCTACAGGAACCACTGCCACAGGAACCACTGCCACAGGCACAGGTCCTGGAGGCGTTCCCACTATTCCTGAGCCTAATCTAATTCATGGCTTATTAGCTATAGCTTTAGGTGGTATCACTCATAGCGCAAGGCAAAAGGAAAAAGGCAAAAGCAGATAAGTGAGTTCGGAGATGGGGGAGCAGGGGGAGTAGAGGGAGACTGGAAGACTAGGAGAAATCATTAATATATATTCACCCGGTCACCTTATCACTCCCCACTCTCCTGATCACAGCAGTTGATCCCGTTCGGTAATGGCCATCCCATGAGCCGGAAACTCCTCGTAATGGGCTAGGGTTTGGCTGGTTTCTTTAACGCGATCGAAGCCTTGAGGGGTTAAATAAGCAACGGTTGATCGCTTGAGAAAATCGTACACGGATACAGCAGAATAGGAACGGGCAAACCCGCCGGTGGGTAAAACGGCGTTAACGCCGATCGCATAGGTAGCAGCAGAGGAGGGGGTATATTTTCCCAGTAAAATTTCCCCTGCGTTTTTAATCTCTCCTAGCAACCTCAACGGCTCATCTACCAACACCTCTAAATGTTCCGGGGCGTAATCGTTCACAAAGTTGATGGATTCTTCTAAGCTAGAGGTGAGAATAATCCCCCCATAAGCGTCTAAGCCTGTCTGACAAAATTCTCTGCGCCATTGGGGCAGTTTTTCCAGGTATTCCTGGGCAAAGTGACTGGCTTTTTCGGCAACGGTTTCGCTATGGGTGACTAATAAAGCAGCTGAGTCGGGGCCGTGTTCGGCTTCTATTAATAAATCTAGGGCTGCCAGTTGGGGGTCGGTGGTTTCATCGGCCAGGACAATGGACTCACTGGGACCAGCCGGTAAACCTACGTCTACCGTACCGAATAACACCCGTTTAGCTGCTGCGCCGTAGATGCTACAGGGCCCAGTTAATTTATCCACTTTGGGGACGGTTGCAGTGCCTAAGGCCATGGCTGCTAAGGCTTGAATGCCGCCTAGTTTATACACTTCTGTCACGCCGGCCATTTGGGCAACATAGAGGGAAACCGGTTCGACGTTACCCTGTTGATCGGGAGGGGTACAAACGACGATTTGTTTGACTCCTGCAACCATGGCCGGGATGGTTAACATCAGCATCATGGAAGGAAAGGCCCCTTTTCCTCTGGGGACGTATAACCCGACACTAGGAATAGGGGTGATTTTTTCCCCGGCAAAGATACCAGTATCGATTTCGGCCAGGTTCATTTCTTCGGGAAGTTGTCGTTGATGGACTTCTTTGATGTTGCGAAAGGCTTGATCGACGGCTTTTCTGACCTCTGGTTCGACGAGATGTTGCGCTTGCTCAAATTCTTCGGGGGTTACTTTGATATTGTCTGGGTTTGCCCCTGCGTAGTCAAATTTTTGGGCATATTCAATGAGTCCTTTATCCCCGGTTTGGGCGATCGCCGTTATTACTTCCTGGGCAATGGGAATGACTTGATCGATGTCTAACTCGGCCCGTCGCTTTACTGTGGCGAGATCCTTGGCTGTCATTTGGGCAAGTTTAAGAATTCTGACCACTACTTCATCTCCATGATACGTTGGTCTTTTTTTCTTTATTATGAACTACCCCAACTTTTGAGAAGTTGGGGTTTCTAAAAGCCCCAAACTTTTCTGATTTTGTTGAGATTTTTGTCGCTTCATTTCCCCAAGTTGCTTCATAGAGCCAGTATGTTTACGAGTCTCAGAAGTAGAGCTTATGAGATCCACGATTTCGAGGTGAGTTCCTAACCCCGATTGCTTCTGACAAGCAACATTATACATCACCATAAAGCTTGATTTATCTCGTCCATTTGCAAAATTGCCATGATTACAGACTTGACCTCCTCACGCGCCCTGAAAGGGCGGTGATTCCTAAACCTCACGATTTAGGTTTCTGATTCATTCACCGTTGCATACCACAGTCTAAAAAACCATGTACTGTCTTACACAGAGTCCACAGACTTTTACCCCA
>JASJBX010000127.1 GCA_030066295.1 Crocosphaera sp. | reverse complement strand
AATTCTTTGAGCAGTTTTTTAATATCTTGAGTCCGATTTTTATTAACCACCAGGGTTACATTTTTATCCCGAACAATCACCACATCTTCTAAGCCAATGGTGGCAATTACTTCTTGCTCATCACTATTATAAATAATTGCGCCTTTGCTATCTAATGTCACATGATTCCCTAATTCAACATTATCCCCATCACTGTCAATCAAACGTTCTAAAGAATTCCAATCTCCGAGATCATCCCAACCAAAATTGGCCGGTAAAACGTAGGTTAAGTCTGTCTTTTCCATTAAAGCGTAATCAATGCTCATTTTTTCTAACGTTTCATAGGCCGCTTGGCCTTTTTCTTGTAGAGGTTTTAAAACTTGGGGGGCGTGTTTTTCCAACTCGTCTAAGACCACACCAGCGCGGAAAATAAACATCCCACTATTCCAACTAAATCGACCGGTTTCTAGAAAAGATTTAGCCGTTTCGAGGTCGGGTTTTTCGGTAAAACGATTAACTTTATAAACGGGTAAATTATTAATATTATTGGTTAAATTTCCTTGTTCAATATAACCGTAACCTGTAGACGGATAAGTGGGTTTAATACCTAACGTCACGATCGCGTTTTCGGCTGAAGCGAGTTGAGAAGCAGCATGGAGGGTTGTTTCAAACTCGTCTGTATTTTTGATCCAATGATCCGCCGGAAAAAAACCGATAACCGCATCCTTTCCGTAGCGTTTAGCAATTTCTAGGGTTGTCCAAGCAACGGCCGGGGCTGTGTCTTTTCCTTGGGGTTCTACTAAGAGATTACGATTAGGCAAGTTGGGTAATTGTTCCTTAACTCCCTCGGCAATGGGGCCCGCCGTAATCACCCAAAGATTATCCCAGTTATTCCCTAAAGGTAGCAGACGTTTCGCGGTGGCTTGCAGGAGACTTTGTCCACTGCCGTCCAAGCATAAAAATTGTTTGGGACGTTGACGACGGGACAGTGGCCAAAAGCGTTCCCCCTTACCACCGGCAAGGATGACAGGAATTAAAGGTTGAGTCATGTTTCTCTCAGTCAATCAGGTTTCCCACTGATTGTATCCTGTTTAGCGAGAGTCGTTTGAGGTAATTTTTTGTCCATAAGTCACTGTCTCAGGAACAGCAATGACAACCCATAATCCTGTTTTGGGGTCGCGATAGGTACGAAAAGGGTTAGGTTGGAGGGGTTTTTCAGACGCTTTAGCCATGATGTCGTCACCAGTAACCGATCTTTACTTATTGTACGTCTAAGAAAGAATACGTAAAGTGACCGAGATATCCTCAGTATGGTGATTGTGATCACACCCTTAAGGTATCGTTGACATTACGGAGGAATTCACCCCACACCTTGAGAATCTCGGTGGTTCAACCCAGGGATTCTCAATGGTAACTTTTGGCCAACTTAGAGAACTTGATGAGTGTGAGAATGTTGTTTGACGTTATCTTCCGTTTTAACCACATTGACTGCGTTTAAAACCCGCTTTTTCTCTAGAGAAAAATTCAAATCTTTTTTAAGGGTTCCCAGAGGAATTAAAGACTTAGCATCAGGACGGGTTTTATAGGTTCTCACTGCAGCCAAAGTCCGTTCGGTAAAGTCATCACAAAACTGAGCATCATCAGGAAAATCAGCCGTTTTTGTTAAGGTTTCCCCTGTTAAAATATCTCCAATCGACTTAGCACTAGCCCATTCGTAGGACGTAGGAATTCCCTTACAAATGGCTTCTAAAGCAGCAGAAGGAATGGGTTCAATCACGCGAACTTGATGAAATTCGCCCTCATCCTTTAAAAAACAAGTGGCTAACCCAAACACACAATAATCATCCATAGAGATGTCAGAATGATTAGGGGATAATGTAGTGGTGGACATGGGTAAGAATGACTCCTTATGATATGAGATGGTCTTATTTTATCATTGGAGAGAAACCCAAAAAACTTAAGGAAAACTTAATAGAATACTCAAACGAGCTACAGTAGAGACTTAGGAAGATTCAACATCAAAGGGGAAGTGTCAAGACAGTTGCCAGAGTGACACATTTTTTACCATAAACCATCAAACTATTGAGTACAGTAACTTTAATAAGCACCCAGCTATTACTATGAATGATAATATAATTAACTATAAAACATCTCAACTGTCATCGGGTCCCATGGGGTCCCTATCAGAAAAAGAATGTGTTAAAGCAGCGATCGCCACTCACTTCAAAAAGACAGGGGGTTCGGATTTACACCTCAGACTGATGATTAAACAAGAGGCCAACCAAGGAAATTATTCCCAAGCGATCGCCCTTCTTAATCAATTGCTCATCCGTTGCCCCCAGAGTGCCATCGACTATAATAACAGGGGCTTAATGTACCTGAAAATAGCCGAATATGAGCAAGCTATGGCAGACTTTAATCAGGCGATCGCCCTTAATCCTCAGTTAGATCGGGCGTATAATAATCGAGGCAACTGTTACGCCCATCAAGGAAACTTAAGCAAAGCTGTAGAAAATTACGAACAAGCCCTAGACATTAATCCTCATAACCAAAAAGTGTGGATTAATCAAGGAATTACCCTCAGAGAACTGGGAAACTATCCCTTAGCCATTGAAACCTTAGAACTGGCCAAAATCATTGGCGATCAATACTTAGGGCGAATTTATGCAGAGAGAGGCTATACTCATTATTTGATGGGGGATTGGAATTGTGCGATCGCTGATTATCGTCGCGCCTTATCTTGTTTACCCCAAGGCCATCGCTATCAGCAAAAAGTGATGAAATGGGTAGCCCAAGTGTTAGAACCGGTTATTTCTTCAGCAGAAAACGGACAAAGCTTCTGAACCCGAAACTCCTAACCACCAAACTATTTTGACATACTCCCCCACTAATTGCTTCGCAATATAGTGGGGGATTCTTTCCACATCACTGTTAGAAATTCCTTGCTCAACGAGACGACTTAGATTATCAATGTTGCCATTAAGATTCCAGAGGTCGGACTCTCCCAAGGCGTTTGGGTTGGTTTGCATATGCCCTACGCTACCGTTGAGATAATTTCCCAAATATGTAACTGGCTGGAATTGCTGTGTTTATTTTTCTTAAGATGCTATTTCTTTTTTTAGAAATTTGCGGTTTTTTCTTACATCGAACTCAGGTCACAATTTGTCAAGAAAAATTAATAAAAATTGAAAGTAATTTTTGAGTTTAATTCAAGGTACAATCTTTGGTGGTAATGAAAGATTGTTGACTTCAACAAATCAGGAGAAACTATGGCTGCTGAATTCATTGTATTGTTAGGGGATAATCCCCATCGACTTGATTCTGAGACTCCATACCAAGGCCGGTTTTCATTTGACCAAGACCTTCCTCCCAATACATCTAAGCCTTCACACTTAATAATAAGTGTTCAGGGCCTCGTTGAACCCACCAATGTGTTCCTTAATAACACATTGGTGGGTAAATTGACTCCTACTCTTAATTATGTAATCAATAACACACTCACTAGCCCTAAGTACGCCAATCAGTCGATACGGGTGAATAAGTCGCCTACTTGGGTTCCTGTTCCAGATTTTTTGAGTGATGTCGTTTTCGCAACAACAACGACAACAGACGAATTCTATTGGTCTACTCAAACGATTAACGTGGGTGCCAAGGACTCAACCGGTCCAGAATCTGGGGAATCAGTTCTGTTTCCCAAGAACCAATGGACAGACAATAAATTGCTCATCGAACGCGTATCTCAGCCCTTCTTAATTAAAAATATAGTCTTATTCTATCATATCGAAGATTAATTCTCAAAAAAGACTATCTTAAATGTCGCAAACAAATTAGGAGAAACTATGGCTACTGAATTCATTGTATTGTTAGGGGACAATCCCCATCGACTTGATTCTGAAACTCCATACCAAGCTCGGTTTTCATTTGACCAAGACCTTCCTCCCAATACGTCTAAGCCTTCACTGTTAATAGTCAGTGTTCAGGGACTCGTTGAGCCTACCAATGTATTCCTTAATAATACATTGATAGGTAAATTGACCCCGACTCTTAATTATGTAATCAATAACACACTGACTAGCCCGACCTACGCCAGCTACTCGATAAATACTAGTCCAGGTAGTTGGCTTCCTGTTCCAGACTTTTTAAATGATATCGTTTTCGCAACCACAACAGCAACAGACGAATTCTATTGGTCTACTCAAATGATTAACGTGGGTGCCAAGGACTCAACCGGTCCAGAATCTGGTGAATCAGTGCTGTTTCCCAAGAACCAATGGATGGACAATCAATTGCTCATCGAACGGGTGTCTGAGCCCTTCTTAGTCAAAAATGTAGTCTTGCACTACCATGTCGAAGAGTAATTCTCAACAAAGACTTTCTTCAATGTGGCAAGAAGACTGCCGCTAGACCGATAGATTAGCGGTGAAATGAACACTCACCAGTTATGTCGCTTCGCTCCCATTAAACTCCCATGAAAAATTAATAATTCAAGGGTGGACTGCGTTAGTTGGGGGTTCAAAGCTTCAACTTAATAATGTTCAGACGCGGGTGTAACTGGTGAGTGTTTTAATCCAATCATTATTTCTTAAATCTGAACAATACCAAAAGCCATGATAACAGCGAATTTCAATAACTGGACAGAAGAATCATATACAGCAGACCAATTCGCAGGCGACAACATTTATGATCATGTTGAACCTGAGTGGGAAATTGTAGGAGACCAAAGCTCAGTTACCCAAAACAATGATTGTCTACCCGGTTTTTTCTATAGTGACTTTAACACCTTCAACAATATTATTGAAGTTGAAGTGTCTACTGGTACTCGCGATGACGACTTTTTTGGCTTTGCTTTAAATTTTCAACCTGGGGATACTACCAACTCCAGTCCGGATATTCTGATAGTTGACTGGACAGGGAAGGATCTTGGGGGGGACAGAACGTCTTATCTGCAATTGTCCCATATCACAGAAGAAGAGAGTTTCCTCGGCTTTACCCACCTACCCTCTATTGCCGAAGCGATCACCCTCAGTTCAACCCCTTGGGAGAAAGATACAACCTATAAGTTTAAGTTTTTCTGCACGGAAACTAACCTCAAAGTCTGGGTAGATGAAACCTTAGAATTTGATGTTACGGGAACCTTCACCGATGGAAGATTTGCTTTTTATGCTCTATCCCAACCAGGAGTAACCTTTAGTAACGTTGAATCCCAATTTTCCGGAACAATCTTGGCTCCTGGCAATTGGGGAATCGTCAGTCAGACCAAATATCAGCCCTCTGATTTGAAGTTAACTGACTATTTCGGCCAATCGGTAGCCATTAGTGGACTATGGGCTATTATCGGTGCTGATCAGGTTGATGCTGTGGCCACTAATGCCGGGGCAGCCTATCTGTTCCAATGGGACGGGGGAACTTGGCAGCAAAAACAAAGGCTTCTGCCTATATCCATATCTGGAACTCCCAGCATATATAGCCATTTCGGTTGGTCTGTGGACATGGATGGGGAGTGGGCTATTGTTGGAGCCTACCATCAAGATACTACTGGTGTTAAGCAAGGTGGGGCTGTCTATCTGTTCAAATTGGAAGGAGAAACATGGCAGCCAAAACAAGAACCTCTTTTGCACTCAGAACGAAAGGTTAATGACCATTTCGGTTGGTCTGTAGCCATTAGTGGTAATTATGCTGTTATTGGGTGTAAGGGCAATGATGGTCAATACTCTAACGTAGGGGCAGCCTATATCTACGAGTTGCAGGGAGAAGAATGGAAAGAACCCCAAAAAATTCAATCCTCACAACCCAAGGAAAATGACTATTTCGGCACTGCTGTGGCCATTAGTGAAAACTGGGCTATGATTAGTGGTACGGCTGATGGTGGCTCTGTTCATGTCTTCAAATGGATCGATGGAAATTGGATATTTCAAGAGAAACTCCAACCCCCCGACATTCAGGCCAGGGACGAGTTTGGCTGTTCTCTAGCCATCAGTGGAAACAAGGTTATTGTTGGCTCCCAGGGACGAGACAATGAAGGCTGTGCCTATATATTTGAATTAACAGGAGAAACCTGGCATTTTCAAAGCCAGATTAAAGCTAATGACACAGTTACCAAGGATAAGTTCGGCTGTTCTGTAGCCCTCAGTGGAGATGTGGCAATTATCGGAGCCGAGAATGCTGATCGATCCGTAGGGGAAGATGGGGAAGACACCCTGGATGATTCTGGGAAGGCTTATATCTTTAAATACCTAGACGGAGATTGGCAAGAACAGTCAGAGAAACTTGACCCCTCTGATTATGGAAATGAATCTGCCTTGTTTGGGATCTCTGTAGCTATAAGTGGAAAACTAGCTATGGTGGGAGCAACGGGAGCAGACGAGAAGTTAGGAGCCGTCTATGGGTTTGAGTCGAGAGACTAGCGCAGCTACGGAGCTACTCCAAAATTGATTGAGAACTTTAAGCAGCCTTTTTCTTGGCTTTTTTCTGTCAACTGGAGTTTAGACGAACTCCAGTTGAAAATGTCTCCATTTGAAAGGTTGTTCCGGACTCATCATACAAAATATCAAGCCGTCCTAGAAGGACGGGGTTTCTAACCACATTTTCGATGAACTCAGGCTACGTGCATCTGTACTGATTACATCTTAACGGCGATCGCCTGTTTTTGCAACGGAACCGCGTTAGCGGAGTAGGTTGGGGTTGTTGAATTGCTGTCTACTTTCATCGAGTAAGAATAGTATCCCTCCGACCAAACTCAATAGCCATCCTAGCCCAGTTATGATTAGGGATAATAACACAGCTTGTTCGGAAGTTAGACCAATTCGCGCAAACAAATAGATCCATAATCCCTCCCTAACGCCCAATCCCCCCACAGAAATAGGTAAAAGTGTCACCACAGAGACGATGGGAATAAACACTAACAGTTGCCAAAAAGAAATCGATAATTGAAGTTGTTGAGCAACTAAATAATGATAGTGAATAATACCAAGATCGAGAATGAGTGATAGAAGCAGAGAATAAGCTAGAGCTTGGCGATCCTGGGCAAACTGTAGCAATAAAGTCTGGGTTCTAGCTAAACTCTCCGCTAATTTTCCTAGTCTTAATCTCACTAACCAGGGTTCAGCCCAATTTAATAATTTAGGGCTGATAAGTACCATAACGCCTCCAACTAAGGCAACTACCACAGCAACAAACAGAATAATAACATCCCAACTTCCCAGTAATTCAAAAGCAAGGGGTAAACTCAACGCCGCAAGGACGGATAGAACAGCTAAACCACTAAATCGTTCTAAAAAGACAGAAACAAAAGTAGCTTGCCAATCTTTAGTCTCTTGAGTAACTCGATAGACTCGATAAACATCTCCTCCAAGACTGCCTGGGAGAAAATTATTAAGAAACATCCCCACTAGATAGCTACTAAATAGAACATTGATTGAGGCCAAATTTTCAGTGGAGTGTAAAACTATCTGCCATCGCCAACTACTAAGCAATTGCAAGAATGTGTAGTAAAGAAGCGCTATGATCACAAAGACCGCTGATAGCTGGTGAAATTGTCTCCATGTTTCTTGGAGATCAAGTTGCATCAGCGCAAATAGTAGCAATCCAATGCTAACGCCTATTTTGAGTAGGGGAATAAGTTTAGATGTCATATTAGAAGTTTAATGTTTTGTTGCTCCAGACAGTTCAAAGACAGTTTCCCACTGGGGAAGAATAAGATCCCAACTAAAATGCTTCTGGATATGGGCTGAACCGGCTTTTCCCATAATAGCTGCCTGTTGAGGATCAGATAGTAGTTGCAAAATCCCTTGAGCAAGGGCTGTTGGCTCTTTTTCTGGGACTAATAGTCCGGTTTCATTGCCAATAATAATATCCGGTATGCCTCCATTAGCAGTCGCAATAACTGGCTTTTGATGGGCTAATGCTTCAATAGCAACAATTCCTAGTCCTTCGCTTTCCCCTTTGCTGTCTACAATTGAGGGAAAAACAAAGATGTCACAATTGGCATATTCTTGGGCTAAGGCAGAACGGCTGAGAAAACCTAAAAATTCTACCGTTTCATTGAGATTTAACGATCGACACAGGTTTTTAAACTCAGCTTCACGATCGCCTTTACCCGCTATTCGCAACTTAACTGGTCGCTCCTTTAAGACTAAAGGAAGGGCTTCTAACAAGTATTTTAGTCCTTTGCGCTCGATTAAACGACCCACAAACAATAAACTAGGGATAGCTTCAGGTGAACGTTCTGGGCAAGGTTTGGGTTCAATCGTTAAGCCATAAGGAATGATTGTTACGGGAACTTGGGCTAGGGACTCGATCAAACCTTTGGTAAAGGTTGAATTAGCGGTGACGACAGAAGCTTGAGGTAACAGCCAACGCAGGATGTGGCCGACAAAGCCTAACTTTTTGGCTAGTAACAGTTCCGTTCCGTGAAAGGTAAATACCATGGGAATACGGAGTATTTTACTCGTCGGCCAAGCCATTAAACCATGGGGAAAAGGCCAATTAACGTGAAGGAGATCGGGTTTTGTTTTCCAACAGACCCAAAAAAGTTGCAGAGTCCCCAACAGAATATATAAAGCCGCAGGGATATAGTAAAGTGGCTGTTTTTGGAGCTTACTGGGGGCTCCATCGCGCACCAAGTTTTCAAAGAGTTTAGGACAGTAGCGAAAGCGATAAACCCTACAGCCATCTAATTCATGGGTTGGACAGGCTTCATAGGCAGGAGCAAAAATATCAAATTTAGCCCCTGTAGACTGCAAACGCACAACCGTTTCTCTGATAAAGGCTCCATCTCGCCCATCGTCGGTTAGGGGGTAGACCGATGTAATCACTAATATCTTTTTGTTTTGGATGTTAATCACTTCAATATATTCCTACTATTAGTCCACCAACCAGGGCATCTCTTATTTTGACATTCAAGATCATTGATTTTTTCGGGTCTAATATCAAATTTGGGCTTGAATTTCGCTAAAAATTGCCATGGCTTGGGAACAATCAAAACAAGCAAAACGCCCGTCCTCAAAGTCTCCATCCACATCAAATTCTAAGTTATCATCTACCCAAACTTGTAACTTATTTTGGCTGCACTTAAACTTAAACTCATAGAGTTGCTTAGGTTGCCAGGGGATTGACCCTAGGGTTTTTGCTATGGCTATTTCTGGGAGACTTAAAAAATCTAGAAACAGGGGAATACCACTGACACGACATAATTTTAGGCCAGCCCTTTGGGGTTGGGCATTCCAACTCAACAGGAGAAAATTGGCATTTTCGTTACCAGTATCCCCAGGTTGAAAATTCAAGGCAAAACCAACAAAGTCATCATCAGTAGCCGTTTCTACATAAAGCTGGGCTGAGATGATTGCCCCAAAACAGTTAAAGTCACTGTAGAAAAAAGTGGGTTGACCATTTTTGATTTGAGCCGCTGTGATGACCCATTTGGCTTCCTCTTCCTTGGCTGCCCCAATTTGATTGCGATCGTAGGATTCTGCTGTCCATCTAGTTAATTCAACATTTGTCTCAGGCCTTGAGACTGAGATATCAGCTTCCACATCACTAAAGAGAACGGCTGCCTGGGAACAAGAATAACAGGCAAATCGCCCGTCTTCAAACTGCCCATCGAGGTCAAATTCTAGGTTGCCATCCACCCAAATTTTTAACTTGCTTTGGCTACAGGCAAATTTAAACTCATAGGTTTGATCGCTATTCCAACCAGTTGAAGCTAGGGTTTTGGCTGTGGCGACTTCGGGTAGCTTAATGAAATCGATATAATTAGGGATACCACTAACACGGCACAATTTCATTTGAGACGTACTTTTACTCCAGTGCAACACCAGAAAATCGGCGTTAGGATTAGTGGTATCCCCAGGCTTAAAGTTTAAAGCGAAGCCAATATGATCGTCATCAACATCAGACTGAACCTTAAGCTTGACTGAGATGGTGTTATGGAAACTGCTGAAATCACTGTAGAAAAAGGTGGGTTGACAATCTGTTTGTTGGGAAACTGATTTACCATCGTTTGAGACAACCCATTCAGCTTCATGTGCATTATACTTAAGTGCGTCAATCTGGGCGCGATCGTAGGATTCTGCTGTCCAGTTATGGAGGTCAAGTAGGGCCATTACTTTTTATCTAAATAGGATGTTGGGGGGATTCGAGCTAACACTAGGAATATAGCATGATTGGTTTACGTTAATAAGTACCAATATCTTTCCCTTGATTAACAAGACGAGGTAGCACTCCATCTTCACTATTCCAGAGGCGTAGAGTTGTTCCAAAGGTTTCTAAGACAGGCTCTCCTAAGGTTTCGAGCAGGTCGTAAAACTTGCCAATTTCGACATTTTTGGGTAGTTGGGGTAAATAAAGCAGATGAATCCAAACTCTTTGGTTTTTCGCCAAAATATCACTAAGTTGATCTCCATTGGTCAAAAGAATTCCCCCCTCCCAGCGATCAACTAATTGTCCTTTGCGCCAATAAACGGCATCAAAGAAAGACATCCTATGGGGAATATAATAGTCTGTTCCTCCCAGAAGGGTTGTGTGAACCGAAGGCACATTTGAGATAACAATGTCTCCAGGTTGTTTGTGATTTTTGATATATTCAGTTACTTGAATATGCCGGGCTGTAATTGAGTCTTGATAACTACTGAGTACCCTTATGGGTTCGATATTCAACAGCAAAAGCAGGAGAATACTGCCCATTACTATGAATTTAAAGGGCAGTAAGTTGGCTGAAATTTTGTTGAGCTTTTCTCCGAGTTTTTCTCCTAAGTGACAAGCACTATAAATTGATAGCAAAACAAAGAGAGGATAAAGAGGATAAGTATATCTTGAACCTTCAAAAAATACCATAACTGTTAGTAAGATAATATCGATTAATATTATGGTATATAAAAACAATTTTATTCGTTCTTTTTTCAACAAAAAGTAAATAATCCCTAAGACAAAAAAGAAGGTATAGATGATCTTCATTCGGTTAAAACCAACAAAAAAATCTGTTACAAAAAAAGTAATGTCTCCTGACAAATAAAGTTTAATATAATTAGTCGTTAATGATGACATTCCAGCTAAAGGAGTTAGACATTTTATGATAACAAAAATAGCATCATAAAGATAGAAAAATGCCATAATACAGACGGCTAATACTGATTTCCATTCTGAAGTTAAACGAAAAGATCGATAGAAGAATAAAGCCCCAATAGCGAAAGAGGGTAATAAGGTAATAGTGACTTCCTGGGTTAGTAACATTAAGGTTAGACTGATAAAACAAATATACTGATAAAAAGTTTTTCTACTTGTTATAAATCCAGGTAAAAATGCCCAAAGCCCTAAAATATAGAGAAATTGTGTGATTTGATAAAAGCGGATATTACGAGAATACCAAATCTCCCAAGGATCAATAGCTAAGACTGCTGTAATTAACAAGGTAATCCACACTTTACCACTAATTTGCTTAGCTAAAAAATAGATTACAATTAAGGTTGCAGTGCCTAAAATTACAGAGAAAAAGGCAGCATTAAAATCAGAATCCCCCACTAAACGTAGCCAAAATGCTAAAGCATAATGATAGAATGGCCCTCTTGTGTACCAAATTCCTGATGTGGTAATAGGGGCACCAGTACGCAAAATCCCTCTAACACAGTCTAGAGAAACATTAGCGTCTGGGTCTAAATCAACAAAACCAAGGCGATAGACCCTTAAACCAAAACCAACGATAATAATACTAACCAATGTTAAATGACTTAATTTTAAATGCTTAAATTTTATAAGAAAATGTCGAAAAACCTGTTTTTTTTCTGTATCAATAACTCCAATTAAAATCCATAATAAACTAGAAAAAATATTGATGTTCCGAACTCTAATTAAACTCCATAATAAAGTAAAAAAAACAAGAGTAAAAAATGTCAAGAGGATTAGCAGATTACTTTGCGATTGCGCAAATTGTAAAGCTAATTCAGCCTCACCATAACGATGTTTAAGTAAACCAATGCCAATTAAAAAGAAAGTTCCTGGTAACAATAAAATAGTTCCAGCCGCCCAACTATCCCACCAGTTATCTTTCTGATTAAGCCAAAATCTACCCAAACTCCCAGCCCAAAATAGGACAATGAGGATACCGCCTAAACACCAAAGTATCTGATGCCATAGATAGGTTGGATAGTTCAGCCAAGCTGCATTGCCTTCAAATTGACGTTTAAACTCCCCTAAAAAGGGTTCTCTTACCAAGATTGCCGATTCTAATGGTTCTATCCTTTCCTTCTCTATCGGGCCTTGTGCCTTGTTCAATGGTTTCGTTGATGTTATCCAGTTGCCATCCGTAAAAATAGGGGAGGAGGCTTTGTCTGGCTTTGTTTCCAGCCAGCCATCTAAATAAAACCCTACTGGTTCAATATTATGATTATGATCAGTTGCCATGGAACTTGACAAACGCACAAATAGGGTATTGCTTCCCCTGTTGAGTAAGTTAGTAACTTCGTATAGATGCAATAATCCACTGTTCCCTGTATCATCATGCTTAACGAAAGAATCATTGATGAGCAAACTGTAGTCACCTTCTCCAGCAAAGCGAATAAAAGCCCTTTGTCTTTTTTGGGGTACTTGCCAGGTTCGGTTTAACCAAACCTCTCCTCGTTCGTTTTGAGTCCCCGTAATCCAATGTCCTAGTAATGGCCGATCAAATAAATGCTGACTTACCTTACTATAGGTGGTTTGGGTGGGTAGCCCAAGAATGGAGCCCTCTGACCAATTAAGATCATTAAATTCTCGATCAAACCAACGTAACTGATCTTGGTTCTCTGCTAAGGTGGAAATGAGCCAAGGCGAAGCACCGGTGGTTAAGTCAATGAGAGGGGACTCTGAATCAGATGGATAAATTGCCCCTTCCAGTAAAACACGAGGATTTGTCTGACTTTTTTGCACTTCTAGGGCAATAACATTTTTTCCAGGGCGCAAATAGGGTGTTAAATCGACGTAGTTAGTCAATTTCCAATCTTTGGGGTATGACCATTGAACCCAGTCTCTCACTCGTAAACTATAGGGACGACTATCATTAAGATTTTGGTGAGTATCACTTAATTGACTGGCTAATCCCAGGGTATTCCGAGGAATCTGCCCATAATAGCTCAGTTCCCTAGCCACCACTAAATTATTGACATAGAGAATAAAATCATTATCCGCACTCAAACGCAACCATCCCCCCACATCTAAATCTTCTAAGTTGAAGCTACGACGGGCATAAAATCGATAGGTAGGTTCTGAAGGAGTAATCCACTGTGCCGAGGAAGACCAAATGACTGGCGTTGTAGGTGTGGGAATTTGATCCCAAATTGAACAACAGAGGATTCCGAATAAAACGCCCAAGGTGAGCAATAAGCCAAAAATCCAAGGATAATTTATTCGATTTTCTGGAAAGTTGGGGAGAGAAAAGGAAATGGATGAGGGGACAAGAGGAGAATTGAGCTTAACCATCGCTTTTCTCAAAAATTTTGGTAATCACTCTATTGTGACATCCTCCCCACCCAAATCAAAGATGATAATTGGAACTTCTAGTGGGTTGGTGGGGGATTCAATTCTGGAAAAAGCAGTAAAGTTTTATAAAGCTTCTCAAGTAGCTAAAGTTCCATCATGGTATCTTAGCTGGTGTTGACAGGAAATTCTCTTAAATTTCAATACAGGCATCTTTTAGTATTTATGGAAGTCGATCTTCGTAACTGGACAGCTGAATCCTACGATCTCGAACAAATTCAGGCTCCGGCTGGAACAACAGTCTTGACATTCTCCCTCACCCCCTAAAAAGGAAGGGTTTCAAACCCAAAACTGTCCATGAAAGAATGCCTCTTTCAGTCGTCCGGTTCGGTTGACACTCACGGTCAAGCCTAACAAGACGCAAGAGCTGCTAATAAGTAGTTGGACAAAATTAAAGTTAACTCTCAGACGAGCAGTCAGCAGTAATTTATCAATGGATAATGGATAATTGACAATTGATAATTAATTAATTCGCTAACAAACCTCTCCTTTTAAGGAGAAACAAGTTAAAAGCGTGACTTTATTCCAATCCTCTTCCCTTTAAGGAGAGTTAATTATCCATTATCTATTGTCCCTTATTGAATGGTTTTGCATTTTTTGACGTAGTGCTGTAATCATGATTTTTAATGATCTAACCAAAAGTCCCCTCAATAGCCTCCAAAATTCTTTAGTGCCCAACCTTGAAATACCCATCATTAGTCACTCAGTTACGGTAGTCATTCCGGCTTTAAATGAAGCGAGCAATTTACCCAGATTATTGGCATTTCTTAAGGAAACCTTTGAAAGCCTTGGCTATGAATTGCCTGTCCTTGTGATTAACGATGGCAGTACGGATGAAAGCCCCGAAATTCTGCTAAATTTACAGCAAAAATATCCCTTTTTAACAGTGATTCATCACTCCAGTCGCCAAGGGGTTACCCAAGTGTGGAAAACTGCTTTAACAGAGGTACAAACGGATTGGATTTTTTGGGGACAGGGGGATCTCGAAAGTGATCCACGGGTCGATTTACCCGCATTGTTGAATGCAGCTATCACGGGGGTTGATGCTGTAGCCGGTTGGCGACAAAATCGTGGGGATGGGAAAGTTAGAACTTCCCAATTAGCTAATAAAGTCTGTCGGTGGGTATTTGGGATGGGGATCCACGATATGAATTGGATTAAATTGATTCGTCGAGATACCTTAGCTGATCTTCCTCTGGAATTAATTACCCATCGCTATTTACTGGCGATTATGAGTGCCATGGGTTATCGTGTGATTGAAGTTCCTACCCAGTGGTTTCCTCGCTTTTCAGGGGTGAGTAAATTTGGCTATGGCCGTCTGGTCACTTCAAGTATTGATTTTGTCAGGGTATTGCTTTGGTTTTACTCGATAAAACGCTGGACAAAAAACCCTGAACACCTATCGGGAAATGTCTCTGAATAGCAAGATGTGTAGCTATAGCACTACGCATTTTGGTTAGGACAATATATCTTGAGTACAAAGGCAACAGGCAACTGTTAAATGTCCTAATATATTTTTACCGAAAATTTGGGTTTAAAGCCCCGTCCCTTTCAGGACGGCTTTTCTAGGGTTTTAATGTAATCTCTAAGAACTTCGGACATAGGAACTTGCTTGGATGCCGCATAAGACTTAAGGGTTTCGTACTCAATCTCAGACAGTAAAAGTTGTAGTCGTTTTGTTCTTGCCATAATCTCTAAATATATGTATAATTAGAGTATAGCGGATAGGGTAATCAACCGCTCTAAAAACCCAGTCGCTAACATGGCAACGCACCTTGAAAACTCAGGCTATGAGGTTCTGTACAGAAAAGCTTGTACAGGTAAAAGCCTTCAGCATCAAGTACCAGACAAACCAAGTTTTCGGTTTTGAACTGTAGCGTAGGGCATACGCAAACAGACCTCTGAAATGGGGTAAACGTCTGAGGAGAGAATCGCCTCTGGGTTAAAGACTGAGAAGACTTTAATGTAAGCGAACTCGTTGAGTCAGAAATCTTATGCAGTGATGCTTAGAGAATCCACGCACTTATAGGGCGTGGAGTATGTCAAAATAACCTAGCTGCTGTTTTATCCAGTAATAACGTCGTGTCTGAATGATGTCTTAAAAGGGAGGCGGGACAATGGGGAGAAATCTCGCCTCTTAGCATTTCTTTGATAATTTCTGCCTTGTTTTTTCCGGTGGCTAAACAGATAATTTTTTTCGCCGAGAGGATGGGAGGAATGGTCAGGGTTAAGGCATATTGGGGGACTTGTTCAAAGGTTGAGAAATGGCCTTGATGCACTTGTATCCAACGGGTTTGTTGATCTAATTGGACAATTTTCACCCAGTGGGGATCATCAAAATTAGCCACTTGTGGTTCATTAAAGGCTAAATGGCCATTAATTCCTACTCCCAAACAACAGAGATCAATGGGGTATTGTTGTAGTAATTTTGTGTAGCGATCGCATTCTTTTATGGGTTCTAGGGCATCCCCGATTAAATAGTTAAATGATTTAGGATTAATGCGTTTTTCTACTCTTTCGTGGAGATAAAAACGAAAACTGGCCGGGTTGTTGCCTTCAATACCCAAATACTCATCTAAATGAAATAAATTAATCCGTGACCAATCGATTTTTTTAGAGTTAATTAAAATATCCAGAAATTTTAATTGAGAGTTACCTGTTGCCAGAACAATGTTGGCTGCTTCTTGGTTATCTAAAATAGTTTCGAGATAGTCTTGAACAAGTTTAGCTGCACTAATAGATAAGTTTTCCTCATTTTCATAGATTTCTGTTGCTAACGAATCAATAGTTAACACTTGATGGGATGTCATACTTAATTCATCCAAAATTAGACTTGAGGTTCAATGGTTTTATCAGGCATATCTGGAGCAATTTTAGGTTTTTTGAGAGAATAACCTTGTCTTTCTAAATGTTGGACAAATTGATCACGATTATTCAGATCATTATCTATTTTTTTAGGTTGAATTTTTCTTTCCTTTTTTAATTTAGCTTTTCTTCCCATTCTTTTAATTCCTCAATCAACATACCTTCCCAATTTTACTACACTCAAGTTTCGATAGATGATTTAATTAATATCACTTAACAGTTGACTTAATTGGGTTAGTACCTAAAGGAATAGTGGTCAAACCGTGAAACTAAATCAACAGAATGAGTGTAAAATTTTCATCTATCAATTATCAAATGTATATAAATCTTTTTCCTTACCCAAGGCAAAACCAAGAGAAGTTTTCAAGCTATAGTTTGATTGACTAATAAATAGGAAGAAAGCAATCAAAGCTAAACTACTATTAAGAGTAAAAATATTGGCATAGGTTAATGTATTCCCAAAGCTGCCTACCAACGGACCCCCTAACGCGATTCCAATATCAAACCCCCCTAAACAAACAGAATAAACCCGACCTCTTTCAGAAACAGAGGAACGATCAGAAATCAAAGCAATAATCATGGGAAGTAACGTTCCTGCACCAATCCCCTCAAAAAGACCTGCCAACAATATTTGAGTTACAGTTGTGACGTGAGTTAACAAACTCATAGAAACAAAATAACACAAAAGACTAACACTAATCAGTGGTCCGCGACCATAACGATCAGAAGCTGATCCCGCAAAAAAACGAGAAGAAATACTACCAATTGCAGCGACCGTATAAAATAAACCAGCATTAAATCCTAAATTTGCGTCTTCTAAAAAAAGAGGCAAAAAAGTCACTAACGTACCGAATACTAATCCAATTATCAATAAAATGGAAGCAGGAATCACTAAAGCTTGAGTGGTTAGCATTTGCTTAAAACTACGACTCTTCCCTTTGATTTCAGCATTTTGATGCTGTTCAGTGGAAGATTTTTCTTGAATAAAAGTAATTAAAAATAAGCCGAACAAGCCAAATATTGCAGAAGTAATGAATAGTATAGAGTCGCCAAAAAATTCTTGTATAAACCCTCCCAAAGCCGGGCCAATACTCATGCCAATGGGGGCTACTAAACTCATATAACCAATTAACTCACCTCGATTTTTTAGAGGGGATAAATCCACCACCAACGCACTATAAGCTGTGGTAAACGCAGCAATGCTGACCCCATGAAAAGCCCGAACTGCTATCAGAGGAAAAACAGACTGAATTAATAAATAACCGAAAGGAGCAAGACCCGCTACAATAATGCCAATATAAAGCACTAATTTACGGCTGTTTCTATCAGCTAAATAACCTAATGCAGTGCGAGAACACAGTAAACCAATGGCAAAACTACCCATCACCAATCCAATTTGAGAACGGGTTCCTCCCAGAGATTGAATATAGGTCGGTAACGTAGGTAAAAGGGTTGTAATACTAATCCAAAAGCATAATCCAACTCCTAACAAAAACCCTAAACTGTGTCTTTGCTGAGGTTTAAGACTGTTATAAGCGGTCGAGATACTCACAGGGGTTGTCCAATATTTAATAACTTAATATATTTTAATATTGTAGCGACTATTATCAATTTGAGTTCGAGGAACCAGCAGAATCTTGTAAACTAGAATCTGGCCACCGATCGCACCAGACAAAAATACTATGAAAATTTCCGTTAACTGGCTGCGGGAACTCGTTAACCTCAGTTTAACCCCCGAAGCCTTAGCTGATCTTTTGACCATTGCCGGTTTAGAAGTGGATGAAATCGAAGATCGCCGTCAATGGGCCGATGGGGTTGTGATCGGTAAAATTATAGACCGTCAACCTCACCCTAACGCCGATAAATTAAGCGTCTGTCAAGTGGATATCGGGCAAGAAACCCCCTCTACCATCGTTTGTGGAGCCCCCAACGCCAAAACCGATATTTACGTTCCTGTGGCCACATTGGGAACCTATCTACCCAAAATTGACCTGAAAATTAAATCGGCAAAACTGCGAGGGGTAAAGTCAGCAGGGATGATCTGTTCTTTAGCCGAAGTGGGACTGGCCAAAGAATCGGCCGGAATCCACATTTTTACAGAAGATAACCTACAATTAGGAGCAGATGCCCGTCCTTTCCTGGGATTAGACGATGTTATTTTAGATATTACCCCCACCGCCAACCGGGCCGATGCCATGAGTATGATCGGTGTGGCCAGAGAAGTGGCGGCATTAACAGGAGGTGAGTTAAACCTACCCCAACCCCCTCAACCCTCTTTATCTGGTGAACAAAGCTACCCTTTAACCGTAGAAGTGAGTGACGGGAATGCTTGTCCCACCTACATCGGGACTGTGATCCAAGGGGTAAAAGTAGCCCCCTCCCCTGACTGGTTAAAACAACGGTTAGAAGCGGCCGGCGTTCGTCCCATTAACAACGTGGTCGATATCACTAACCTAGTGTTATTAGAATGGGGTCAACCTCTCCATGCTTTCGATCTCCAGAAGTTAGAAACCGTCGCAGGAAACACAGATCATTTAACTGTTGCAGTACGCTTTGCTAAAGACAGAGAAACCCTGAAAACGCTAGATGGCCAAGACAGAAAGCTGAACCCAGTTAACTTACTGATCACCGCCAATGATAGCCCTGTGGCCCTAGCTGGGGTTATGGGAGGAGAAGAAACAGAAGTAGCTGACGAGACACAAAACATCCTCTTAGAAGCAGCATTATTTGAACAAGTCACCATCCGTCGCTCCTCTCGTAGTCAAAGTTTACGCAGCGAAGCATCCGCTAGATACGAACGGGGAATTAATGAATCTGAGTTAGACCTCGCTTGTCAACGGGCGATCGCTTTAATCATCGAGTTAGCAGGAGGAACCCCTGTCACTCAAGAAATGGCTGATCATCGTCAAGATCGATCGGATCACTCGATTCAGTTACGCTTAGATCGGATTCATCACGTTTTAGGTCCGGTAGAAAAAGACGACCAAAAAACCAACATCCCGGCAGCAGATGTCCAACGCATTTTAAGCGACTTAGGTTGTAGGTTAACCCCCATTGCAGGAGAAACTACCGTTTGGTCCGTCAGCGTTCCCTCCTACCGTTATCGTGACTTAGAACGAGAAATTGATCTCATCGAAGAAGTGGCCCGTCTCTATGGTTACGATCGCTTCTGTGATGAACT
>JASJBX010000126.1 GCA_030066295.1 Crocosphaera sp. | reverse complement strand
TAAAGGGAGTTGATTTCAGTCACGCTGATTTAACAGGGGTAAATTTTAGTCAGGTAAAAGCCAGTTTTCTTGATTGGAGAAAAATAATTGCCTTAATCTTGATTATCTTATTTTCGATTTATTTTTTATCATTTCCTTGGTGGCTATACCCATTGATTTGGTTGCTATGCCCCTTTATTTGGTGGCTATACCTATTGATACCGGTTCCCTTGAGAACCTTAAGAATAAGAACAAAATTTGCTCATTCTAATCTCAATGGGGCTGATTTTAGAAGTGCAAAACTGGAAGGGATTGACTTTAGCAGAAGTCTTAACCTAAAAAACATAAATTTTCACAATGCCTCATTGCACAGGGCAAATTTTGCAGGACGACATCTAAAAGAAAATAATTTTAGTAACGCGAAACTTTATGGTACAAACTTTAGTAAAACCAAGCTGAAACAGTCTAACTTTACTCACAGTAAATCTGGTGTCCCTTTTACCTTTGGAATACACCTTTTAAGTATAATTTTTTGTTCGTTTTTTGGCTTTTTAATTGCTTTCATACCCGCATTCTCTTTCTATTTTCTATTAGAGTCACAAATCATAAATTCTACCAGTGAAACTCAAGAATTCTCTATTTTTGTCTATATTTTAATTATTATTGTTGGATTTCTCCATTTCCTATGTTCGAGTCTATTTAAAGATATGGATGAGGCCGTTATTGGTCTTGGTTTTACTGCATTAACTATTCTTCTTGTTATGACCAATCAACCCCTAATAATAATATCAGCATTGGTCATGGTTCTAATTGCCATAATTAGAATTGTTCAAATTTTCTGGAAAATTAATCGCTTTTTTGTAGTATTACCACCTGTATTTTTACTCGCCCTTTGTGTGTTAATTCTCTATACTTATACTTACATAGCAAAATCTGAAGTGATTGAACCAATAGCGACCTGTTTGGTGTTATTGCCGTTTTTATCGATTCGTACTGCAGTGACAATTGCTGAATTAGAGATAATTTTAGGTTGGGGAAAATGGAAAAGCGTAGTTATATTTGGATCTGTCTTGAGCATTATCTTGCTTTTGTTACTGCGAATAAGTGGGAAAGAATGGGAGGCGTTTATACAGATACTATGTTTCATTACTGGTGTTGGAAGCATATTGTTGGGTTCCTATCTAGCTTTTAAAGCGATTGAAGATAACCCCAACTATCGAGGGATTCGTGATCGCTCAGTTTTGTTATTTCATCTCTTCGGTGGGTTTGGAACTCGGTTTCGACACTCGGATTTAACTTGTGCTGATTTTTCATTTGCTTCTCTAAAAAATGCTGACTTTACCAATGCTGATTTAACCCGTGCTTTGTGGAATGGAACTCGGCAATTAGAATATGCTAAATTTGGTGTTAATAACTATCTTCGCTATCCCCAGATTCGTCAGTTATTTAGTAATAACTGTCCTCGTCAATCTCGATCTATCAGAGAGTTAATTAAGATTTATCGTCATTGGCCACCTAGCTTAAAAAAACTCATCCACTTTTGCTTAAGAGAGAGAACTGACAAACTGACAAAAGATTTTAAGGGTTGTGATTTGCGAGGAATTCGTCTTAGTTATTATGGCAATTCTGGCAACCATAACTCTTTTAATTTAACCAAGGCCAATTTTGAAGATGCTGACTTGCGCGGTGCTGATTTACAGGGTGCTGATTTACGAGGTGTTAACTTGGTTAATACTCAACTTGATGAAGCAGATTTGAGTTACTCAGATTTAACAGATGGTTGTATTCAAAACTGGCAAATTACTCGAAAAACTGGCTTAAAACAGGTTCGTTGCCAACGTCTTCAACTAGAAAAACGAATTGCTCAAGATATAGATCCGGCTAGTCAAACTTTTAATGAAGAAACTATTCTTGATATACATCAATTGCAGACACTGCTGATTTCAGATGAAGAGCAAGAAAAATTAGATCAATTAAAAAATGAATTCGCGAAGTTGAATTTAATCCACAATAAAGTTAATCGTAGGTATCATCTCATACAAAAAGCCAATAATGCTGAAGAGTCCGATGGAATCCCTTCTGAACTCTATATTCAGATGTTTGAACTGTACCGTAAACAAAGAATTCAGGCTCAGCGAAAACAATCTTGGTGGCAATGGATTCTCTGGTTTAAAATTGAGCCTCGGATAGAAAAAATTAATGAGTGGACACAAGAACTTGATATTTTTCCGCTTCTGGAAAACTTGGGTCGTCTGTCGATTTTGTTTGTTGTGATCACTTTTGTTAATAATGTTCTTAAACCTGATGTTGAAAAGCGTTATCGCCCTTGGGAAATGATTCACTCAGATACAGAAGAGTTTCGAGGAGTGAGTCGATTTGCATTAGAACAATTAGTACAAGAAGGGGCTAATTTAACCTACTTAAAGGTAAAGGCTGAAGGTGCTGATTTAAAAGGAATTAACTTGAGGGGAGCAAATCTCAGTAATGCGGATTTTTCCAAGGCACAATTGAACAACGCTGATTTAAGAGGAGCGAATTTGTCTAATGCAACTCTGACTGGGGCAAATCTGAGTAATGCTAAGTTCGGTAACCCCTCCCAAAATGATAATGAGGGACAAAATTCGCCTATTTCAAGGATTTTACCTCCAGTGCCTCAAGTGATCAAGAATATGCAAAGAACTAATTTAGAAGGAGCTAATTTAAAAGGAGCTAATTTAACAGAAGCTAATTTAACAGAAGCTAATTTAACCGGGGCTCATTTAATAGAAGCTAATTTAACCAGGGCTCATTTAATAGAAGCTAATTTAACCAGGGCTCATTTAATAGAAGCTAATTTAACCGGGGCTAATTTAATAGAAGCTAATTTAACAGAAGCTAATTTAACCAGGGCTAATTTAGAAGGCACTGATTTAGAAGGGGCTAATTTAACATGGGCTAATTTAACAGGGGCTACTTTAACATGGCTTAATTTAGAAGGGATTAATTTAGAAGGGGCTAATTTAGAAGGGGCTAATTTAGAAGGGGCTAATTTAGAAGGGGCTAATTTAAAATGGGCTAATTTAACAGGGGCTAATTTAGAAGGCACTGATTTAGACGGTGCTGATTTAGAAGGAGCTACTTTCACTAATAAACAAATAAAATCAGCTTGTGACTGGCGTTTAGCAGTATATACTAAGGCAAAATGGGACGATGAAAAGAAAATATGGATACCTGAAGATGAAGAAGCTAATAAAAAGAAAATTGACGAAATTGCAAATGATCCAGCCCCTAGTTCATGCTGATAAAACCCTAGTGAGTAGTTGGACCGAAAAAACTAGGATACAATGCTAGACTATCCAATTATTATTTTCAGTTATTATAGTTAGGATTAAATATTTTTTTATATTGTAAACTGGTTGCTCCAAAGTTAATTAGTAATCCTATGGGAAAGTCATAAGCAACCACATAATTTTTAGCTTGAGCAAGGTGTACATTTTCTAAGTTAATGACGGCTTTAAGTTCAACAATAATTTGATTCTCGACGGTAAAATCTGCACGTCTTGTTCCTACATGGATGCCTTCGTAATAGATAGGTTGCTTTTTTTCTCGCTCAAATGTTAAGACTGTTTTTTTCAATTCAATTGCTAAACATCTCTGATAAATAACTTCTTGAAACCCGTTACCTAATGTGTTATGAATTTTCATTGAGCAACCGATTATCTTATAAGTTATATCTTCAAGTTTCATTTATTTATCATAAACGGGTTGGTTTGGTGTAGATAGCTTACTCATTGTTAGTATCAGGATTAGATAAGATTGGTGGATTTTCAGGATTTTTTTGTTTTCAATTCCTAGCAAAGATCAATGGAATTAATAGAACAAATTTTATCAATCTTTAAACTATGCTACCCACTGACTAAACCATCCTGTCAATCACCTAAACCTCAAAATCCTGATACTGACGATGTGATAATTGAAGTCAACTAAATAGCGATACTTTGGGGGATATGAGAAGGTTGTAAATAAACATAAGGGGTTTTGCCTTCTTGTTTCAATTTCTTGTTTCGTTCTTTGAGTTGAGATTCAATCTCTTTTAACTGTTTCTTGAAGTCTTTAAATAATTGTTTATCATCCTCTTGTTTAAAGGGATTAGGCAACCTTAAAAGACTCTTACTGGTAATAGGGGGAAGAATGGTTAAAACTTTAACTAAGACGATTTGTTTAATGGTTTGTTGTCGTCCGGGTAACCATTTTAACAAGATTTTTTCTCGTTCTTCGTCTGTATTAACAGTATAAAGAGAAGAGAAAGGTTTGTACAGTGCAAAAGGCATATTAGCTACCCATGCACCATAATCATACTGTCCAAAGTTTACCGCAGCGTGTTGAGTGGTTGCGAGGAAAATCATAATCGTAACAATGTCAATTAAGTCATCAACATTATTGAGTTTTCCTGTTAGTTGCTCAGCTTTTTCTGGCGGTAATAATCCTTGAATGGTTCCTGCATCGGGAGAAATTAATTCATTTTTCCAAGCTTGTAATTTTTCGTCGTTTTCTACTGCTTGGTTATCTTTGTAGTGATTTTTAATGACATCGCTAACGTACTTTTTCGTCGCGTCCCACATCACCAGAGCATCGTCTTTATAGTAATAGTTGGGTAAGTCTTTAACGCCACGAGATTCTAAACTATAAGGTAAGGCTTTTTTGTAGAATTCCCACGGTTCACCTTCATAGTCGGTTCCCACTTCTTCTAACCCTTTGCCCCAATAAGCTCGACTTAGTAATTCATTGGAGCTAGTATAACCTAAAGCTCCTGTGGAATCAAAAAAGCCTCCCCGTCCTAAAAAGGTCGAACGAGCCATATAATTAATAGCTAAAGTGTTAAAAAAGTGAGGTTTCAACAGTTGATAAAGAATATGATCGGGGGATAAGGTTCGGTAGGTACTAACGGTACAAACTTCGAGGACTAAGTGAGTATCCAGTAAATGAGCAATAATCCCTTGATAGGCAATATCAGTGGCAGAAACGGCTAATTTAGCTGCTTTCCATTCAGGTTTAGAGGATTCAGGGGTAAAGATTTCAGGATAGGGATCTGTTTCTTTGTTGTATGTTTGTTTAACTTTAATGGCAACAGGTAGTAATTCTTCCTTATCATTAAGATAAAATAAACACAAGGGAGAAGAGGTATAACGTCCCAGTTGATCTTCTTGGGTAGAATCGATAATATCATCGAAGATTTCGTAATCAACGAGATATAATTTACCTTGATCTAAAGCAGATTTTAGAGAAAAACTATCTCCTAAATGGGGTTTGAGATGTTCTTCTGTCACAGGAAACTTACTACCAACGGCAATATCTTCTGCTGTACACTTTCTCATTAAAACAGGGTTCAGACCTTGTAAAAATTGACGACCAAATTCTATATCTTCTTCCCAGAGATCAGCAATTAACGGTTTCGGTAAGAATGGCCATTTAAAGAATTGGAATAAATCTGTTATCTTTTCCCAATAATCAGCCCCGGCTAAAACCACGCCTAAACCGAAATCAGCCACTCCTTTAGGTTCAAAGTTTGTTCTGCTTAAATAACCCAAAACATGGAACAGTTGAGTAATAATTAAAATTAAAGCAGACTTGAGGGCGGTTAAATCAAACCACAAAACTTTAAAAAAACTAAATCCTTCCCCTTTCGGTAAACCCACTAAGTAGGGTGGTGCGCCAGGATAACGAACTTTGGGATCAACCCATTGAAAGGTATCTTTGGGATTACTGGACATAATTGGAATGACTCCTGAATTGATGGTTAAAATGCTAGACAAACTGGCATCAAACAGTGCGTTATATTGAGATAAACGCACCTGACAAAATCAAAGGAAAGGGAACGATTAAAACTTATTCAAAGGTTAGTTGATGTTTGGGCGATCGCTTCAATTCTAAAATCGATGCAATCAGAGGAACAGGAATAACTAGAACCGTATATATGTTGGTTAGAGTTCTAAATAATAGCCTTTGTCCCTCATTATTAACAAGATCGAGAATGGGATGTCCCAGCGCAACGGAGAGTCCCACAACTATATAGACAGTTGTCACCATAAACAAAGCAATAAGATACCCAAGAGCAATGGGGCGACTATTTTTGAATGGCAGTGCTTTCATGGCGTAGAAGTAGAGAACATTCTCGAAAGCTACTAAAAATAAAAGCAACTGAAAGCCGATATAGGGTAAATAATGATTGAAGAAATTGATTTCAGGGTTCCAGACAAATACGATTCTAAACCAGACAGTCAATAAAATTTCAATGGGTAAGAAAATTGCCGAAACGAGATAAACATATTGTGGAGCTTTGTTTTCTCGATAGGCATCTTGAATTCTCAAGAAATTGAAGATAACATAAAGGAGGAAAGGCACTTCCCACAAGGGTAAAAGCATAGCTGAAACAGTGCGACTTGGCTCATGATCCAACCAATTACAGGCATGATTAAAGCCGAAGAGTTTATAGATAGCTGTGGTGTGGGGATCAACGTCCACTACGGTTGCCGTTAAAATAGCTCCAGTGAGCAGTATAATGATTAATCCGACATAAGAAATAATCCTCAAGATTTCTGGATTAAATCTTAAAGAAAAGGCATAATTGGGGGTTTGATTATTGGGAGAATTGTCGACAGTCATATTGTTTATGCCTCAACAAAATGAGGTTTTTTATTATTACTGGGATAAGAACTTTCTCAATCTTGCCAAGTCCCGTCTCAACACACGACCAATCACTTCACGATCAGCTTTTCGTAATTTTTGAGTTGAATCTTCCCTCGATAATACTGCTTTCTAGTCAAGTTTTATGCTTTTGTTTGCATAACTTTAACTTTTAGTCAAGGTCACAATCCTATCGGTTTGTCAAATAAATTTTTGTTAAATACTCTTCAAAAAAATTAATAAACAGAAATTAAATTAAAAAAGAGGTTGATAAAAGAAAACTTTATCAACCTCTAATAATTAAGAATTAATGACGTGAGTTATCAATAAATCTTTTACCCTAAAGGATGGAATAAAAGATCAGGATAGAAACGATTGAACTCAATTAAAATCCCTGCGGTAAACGTTAACAAGGCCATAATTAAAACAGGGGCAGTCGATAAAAACTTTGTCAAACCTTCCATGAATTAGTTCTCCAAACAATTAATGATCAATGAAAAAAGTGCAAATCGTGTTTAATTAACGGGGGGATACGTTGATTTCACTATCCTTAGCGGTTAATTTGCCAGAGGTTAATTCTCCAAAGGCGGCTAAGGGCCACATAAAACCAGTCAACATTTTGCTAATAGCGAGAGGAACATTGATGACGATCTCTTGCATCTCAGCATCTTTTTCATCGCGAATAGCAATTAAATAAGCCCGGCCTACCCAACCGATCCAACCGGCAATATAGAGAAAGAGGATGCCAGGAATGGTAAAGTCTCCCACGTGGGAAAAGTTACCATCTACCACTAGGTGAGGATAGCCCTCAGGACCACACAAAGCCTCTGCATAACGTTCAGCCCGTTTTTGGCCTGACAGGGGGTCATCGGTGGTATTGAGGAAGTTTTTGGATTTTTGCTGGTAAGCGGGGTTTTCGCTACAAGGGGTTAAATTATCGTAAAGTGCGGAAGCGGTGGGAGCAAAGCTAAACCACAGGGTTGCAACGAGAATTAAAGCGAACAATCGTTTCATAAGAGTTGTTTCCTTTTGTTACAAAAGACTAAAGTTTGTTGTACACAAGATAGGAAAAATCACTGGTACATCGATGATATCTTACTCTGACTCGAAAGTTTGAGTAAAGATCCGGTCACAGCAGTCATTGTTTGTTGACTGATTGTGGACTTCATCATCATAATGCCCTTGACTCCCTAGGCTAAGGGTTATGTTACAAATTGTTATCGGATTGGTTCAACCGTTGAATTTTTGGATTCGATGCCATACTTTCCAGGCAAACTGTAAACGTCGGAGAAGTTTCTGGGCGATCGCTAATTGCATCAGGCATTTTTGATAAAATAGTCTGAGTTGAGCGGTGCTTTGTTGTCCTTTTAATATCTGATCGGGGACAAGGGCTAATGCTTGAGTCATCTCTGCTTCAACATTTGTTAATTGATGGCTAATTTCTTTGAAGTAATGATATGACTGCCACAGTTTGACCACTAAATAACAGTTAAGACCGGTCATCACGAGGTTAAAGATAATAACAAACAATAGCATTCAATGTTATAATTGTGGGTCGTAAGAAAACTTGGGGAATTAGCTCAGTTGGTAGAGTGCTGCGATCGCACCGCAGAGGTCAGGGGTTCGAGTCTCCTATTCTCCATCCTAACTTGTTTTTTTCAAGGGGAGGATCTCTGCTTCATTGCTTTCCCTAGCAACGCGAATCAGTAAGGCGGCTAAGGTTAAACTGGCCAGTGTGGAACTTCCCCCATAACTCCATAAAGGAAAGGGTAAACCTGTCGTTGGTAAAGCCCCGGTGGCCACACCAATATTCAATAAGGCTTGACCGACCATCATGACCATCACCCCAATGGCAATTAAGCGTTTAACCCGATGCTCACAGTTAACTGCTACCCTTAAAGCACAGGTTGCATAGGTAAATAAGAGAAGCAATAACAAAATACTGCCAATAAAGCCAAATTCTTCGGCATAAACCGAGAAAATAAAATCGGTGTATTGAATGGGCAGATAAAACAATTTCTGTACAGACTGGCCGTAACCGACTCCAAAGGTTCCCCCCGATCCCACCGCCATTAAACTTTGTACTAACTGATAACCATTACCCAAGGGATCAGCCCAAGGATCGAGAAAAGCGGTAATCCGTTTACGCTGATATTCCCGTAAACTAATACTGACGAAAGCGGTTAATAAACCCCCTAATGCTGTGGTGGTTAAATACATGGCTGGAATACCCGAGGCTAGGGCAATTAACCATAAACTCATGCCACACAAGGCAGTGGTACTTAAATTGGGCTGTAAGAGAATACCAGCTAAAATCACGCCAAAAATGCCAACCCATTGCAGTCTGACTGGCCAGGGATGACGATCCCAAAAACCGAAAATATAGGCACTTTGTATCACTAAAAAGGGTTTCATCAGTTCTGAGGGTTGGATTAAAACCGGACCTAATTTAATCCAACGGGTGGCCCCATAAACTTCATGGCCTAACCCCGGAACTAGGGTGGAGACAATTAAACCTAAAAGAATGAAAATACACCAAGGGGCAAATCGAATCAAATACTGTAGAGGCGATCGCACAATCAGATTGAACCCTTGTAACCCGATCCAAATCCAAATACTTTGACGAATGATATAGTACCAACCGTTACCATTTTCTGCTAAGGCAACGGGATAAGAGGCAGAAAATAGGGCAATTAACCCTAAAGATAGCCATAAAAAGGTTAACCAGCGTAAAAAGCGGGCTTCTTTTGACCAGTCTTCTACTGTGGGATCGAAAATGGGGATAAGGTATCTTATGGCAGTTTTCATTTACATAGAACAGAAACTTTCTGGCTTTAAGGCAGGAGGCAGGAGGCAGGAGGCAGGAGGGAAAATGTTTGGATGTTCCACTGATTTGAAAATTGCTGTCATTATTGATGATTTTTTACAGTAGAGTTGATCGTCTAATTCTAGACGATGTCAAAACACCACTAAGAGTTCCCATCTGATTGAGAGAAAGAGTGAAAATCTCCCCACATTCCCCACACTTCCCCCTCACCGCGTCACCTTCTCATACAAGGTACTCCGTTGTTCATAGGGACGATCAATAGAGGCGATCGCTTGTTGTAGGGTTTCTACTTCCATACAGGTTCCTCCCATCGCCCCGGCCATGGTGGTTATATGTTCTTCCATAAGGGTTCCCCCGATATCGTTACATCCCCATCGCAAGGCTTCTGTGGCACCGTTTAAGCCCAATTTTACCCAACTGGGTTGGTGGTTGGGTATCCATTTTCCCAAAAAAATTCGAGACACTGCGGTTAATAATAAGGTATCTTTTAAACTGGGTTGCTCTCGTTTGACGCGGTTTCTAAGGGCTAAAGGGGCATCTTTTCCCACAAAAGGAAGAAGGATAAATTCGGTGATTTTTGCGGGATAATTCTTTTTAATTGCTGTTTTTTGTAAGTTTCTTATCTGACTTAAATGTTGTATTTGTTGTTGGGGGGTTTCGATCTGTCCACAAAGCATGGTACTGGTGGTATTTAAGCCTAAAGAATGGGCTAAACTAACAATATCTAACCAAGTCTGAGTGTTAATTTTTTCGGGACAAATAATCCGTCTTACGGTATCATCTAAGACTTCGGCTGCTGTGCCTGGCATTGACCCTAAACCTGCTGTTTTTAGCGTCATTATTACCTCAGCATAACTAATCTTATCTTCTCGAGCAATAAATTGAATTTCTTGGGGAGAAAAAGCGTGTAAATGGAGGTTAGGAAAGGCTTGTTTCAGACTGACAACTAATCGTTGATAATAGGGCAAAGAACGTCCTTGTATTTTAGCTTCGGGGTTTAACCCTCCCTGCATACAAATTTCGGTTGCCCCTCTTTTGACTGCATCTTCTGCTTTTTGGATAATTTGTTCTATCTTGAGCCAAAATGCCCCATCTTCTCCTGCATCTCGTCGAAAAGCACAAAAGTTACAATGTTGCTCACAAATGTTAGTAAAGTTTATATTACGATTGATAATATATGTTACTGTGTTTCCTACTTGTTGTTGACGGAGTTGATCGGCGGTTTGACGAATGGCATTAATTATGGTTTCATCGGTCTGGGATAGAAGGATAAGTCCATCGCTTTCTGATAATTCCTTCTCATTCCTTACTTCTTCTAAAATTGTTTTTATCGTTTTTATTTGATTAACCATAGGAGGATATAAATCATACAAAGGCATCCTTAGACTATTATATCAAATATTGCGTTATTTTAACAGGTTAATTGATTGATGAAATTTTCTACAAAAACTATTAATATTATTCTTTTATCTGCGATCGCTTGTGCTGTCATTCTCAGAGTTATTAATTTAGGTAGTCGAGAATTTTGGTACGACGAAGTCTTATCTTTACTATTATCGACGGGACAAAAAGCACAGTATCAAACTCCTAAAGATGCACCTGTTATTTTAGCCAATTATACCCGTTTATTAACTATTCCTGTCGAAAATAGTTTTTCTGATTTTTTTGTCACTTTTGAGAAGTTATTAAAGGGAATAGTAGCAGAACCTCACCCTTTTTTATTCTTTTTAGAACAACATTTTTGGTTAAGGTTATGGGGTAATTCTGAAGCAGCAATGAGAAGTCTTATTGCTTTATTTAGTTTGAGTTCTCTGGGTTGTGCTTATGGTTTAGGAAGACGATTATTGGGATTTCAAGGGGGTTTATTGTTTGCTGCTTTATTGGGATTAAATCCTTATTACCTATTTCATTCTTTAAATGTGAGAATGTACTGTTCATTGGTATTTTGGGTATTATTCAGTAGTTGGTGTTTAATTGAATTAATTACTTTAAATACTTCAGAGATACACAATAATTATCCTAAAAAACATACAATTTTCTGGACTATATTATTAATTTTCTCCGCGGCATCAGGGTTGATGACATTTTACTATTTTTCTGTATTTTTCTTAGTATTTGCTATATTAGTTTTATATTTTGATCGACAAAAATGGTGGAAATATGCACTCTATTTAATCAGTAGTATCCTTATTACAATTCCTTGGGTTTGGTGGGGAACCAGACAACAATTAAGAAATGCTGATTTAGGTAGGTTTTCCAATAAAGGGGGATTTTTAAGTGCAATAAGTAGGCATTTACAAGAATTTTTTGATGTGTTAGGAATTCATTTATTAGTGGGTGATTGGTCAAGTATTTTGCCTCAGTTCATTATGACAGTTGCAGGATTTTTAGTGTTTATTGGTTTACTTTATTGTAGTTGGAGTTTATACAAAAAAAATCAAATTCAATTATTAGTTATTGGTGTATTATTGGGTCTATTTCCGTTAGTATTAATGTTAATTTTAGACATTATTACCGGTAAATTTACGTTAGGATTTGGGTTTGGTCGTTCTGTCATATTTGTTTTACCTGGATGTTTATTATTGTTAGTCATTTGGTTAGAAAAAGCAGAGATTAAGTTTAAAAATATTGCTATTTTAGGACTGTTGTTATTATATTTAGGGATTAATATTACTGATTTTAGTTTACGTTCCCGTCGGATGTTTCATCAGGTAGCAGATATTATTAATGAACAACCTAATATACCTACTTTAATTATAATGAATTCTCAAGCGTGGGGTCATGTCTTAAGATTAGCTTATTATCTTCCCCCTACTTCACCTATTAGCTTATTAGGACAAAAATCTGATAAATTACCGCCTATTTTAGAGCAAAATTTAAGCAAAAATTCTGAACAATATCAGCGTATTGTATGGTTAGATAGTGAACGTCCCGTATGGGGAAAACCCAGTACAGAAGAACAAATAAAAGCGGTTCAAACTATCTTAAATAATGATTATAATTTACAAAGTTCTCAAAGATTAGTGGGAACTTGGGAATTAGATAATTTTAATTTGAATGTATATGAAAAAAAAATATAAGATGATTTAGGAGTTCGGGGTTAGTATTAGACGTACTTCATGAGTTTGAGAATAGAGTATTATTGACTTTTCCTACCAACTCCATATCCTAACCCAAACCCTCCTAATGCAGATATTCCTGCTGTAATTATTTTTTCAGAAAGTTGAACATCTTTGGTTAAACCTGTATAAATAAGAATCATTAAAACTAGGAGAAGAATTGAGAGAATGCTGTATCTTTTTGTTGATTCACTAATTTGAAATTTTTGATATTCCCTCTCATTTTCTTTATCACTACTATCAATTATTTGACTAATTTATTCAGAAGTGATGCGTTTTGTAATTTCTGATACAGGGGAAAACCCTCCAGATATTTGTAACATCATCGCTTTTCTGATACTTGGAGGTAATTCTTTAATTTCTTCAGCTACATCTTCGGGTAAGATATTTTGTATCTCGTTGGAAGTATCATCAAGTTTTCCATCTTCTTGTAAATTTTCTTCACTTTTTTTCTTACTTTTATCTGTTGCCATATTCTAAAAATTACTTTTCTTGTAATAGTTCTATGATAGCCCATGATAAAGCTTTTTGATTAAGCTTTAAAGTAATTTCTTCAAGTTTTTTCTGGACTTTCTTTTCAATCATTTGCTCTATTTTTCGCGAATAAAGCTGACGAATTAGATAATCACAAGTGTTATAACTGATATCTCCAGACTCGTAAAGAGATTTAATATACTTTACCATCGTACTAAAAAATTAGAAATGCTCTCACTATCTGGGTTAACTGTATTTAACTTTTTGCCGAGAGTAGATGTCGACATCAATTTTAATCGCTCTTTATTGTCATCTTTCTCCTTAACTATATCATACCATCCTTATCTTTGTCGTTATCTTTATCTTATAATCCTTATCCTTATCGTTATCTTTATCTTATCGTTTCGGTTTGATTAGGTGGGCATTGCCCACCCTACTGTTTAGATTTTAGCTTCTTCTTTGACTAACTTTTCCCACCCTAATTCTTTGAGGTTATTATTACGACGTAGGGGACGAGTTGCTAACTCTAATATGTCTCTTGCATTGGTAAACCCGTGAATTTGTGCAAAGGTAAATTCCACGGACCATTTCGTATTTATTCCCCTTGCTTCTAAGGGGTTAGCGTGGGCCATTCCTGTAATAACGAGGTCAGGTTTTAATTCATAAATGCGTTGGATTTGGTTATAATTGTCAGGTTTTTCGACAATTTTAGGCACAGGGACACCCATTTCATTACAGGTTTTTTCGAGGAAATCTAATTCCGCTTTTTGGTATCTTTTATCCATATAAGGAATACCAATTTCAGGACAAGTCATCCCACAACGAATGAGGAAACGGGCCAAAGAAACCTCTAGTAAATTATCCCCCATGAAGAAAACAGACTTACCACGAATGAGTTTAAGATACTCTTCTAAACTCTCCCAAATTTTTGCTTCTCTTTCTTCTAACCCTTGGGGTTCAATATTGAAAACAGAGCATATTTTTTCTATCCAAGCGCGAGTACCATCCGGTCCAATAGGAAAAGGTGCGCCGATTAATTTACACTTACGACGACGCATTAAAGTGGTAGCAGTACGTGATAAGAATGGGTTAACACCACTAACATAATAACCCTCATCAATTACAGGTAATTCTGTATATCTTTTTGATGGCAACCAACCCGAAATTTTTACCCCTTGTTTCTTCAATTCTAGGGTTAAATTGGTAACAACTGGGTCAGGTAAAGAACCAAATAAAACTAAGGGAGGATGTTCGTTATATTCGGATTCTTCTTGTTTAATATCTTCTTTCTTTCTGCCGAAGTTTAACAGTTTATGAATCGCATTTCTTTCTTCTTTTTCTTCCTCTTCTTTAACAGTTTTAGGACATTTATGCGCCATGGCAGCTAAGACAGTATCTTCCCCTTGTGTGAAGGCATAATCTAAACCATTTGCCCTTGCTGTAACGATAGGAATACCGATTTCAGACTCTAATTTAGGGGCTAATCCTTCTAAGTCCATTTTAATGATTTCCGTGGTACAAGTCCCAATCCAAACGATTACACTGGGGTTGCGATCGCGTTTTATTTGTAAACACAATCTTTTTAGTTCTTCGTAATCGTTTAATTGAGCAGAAATGTCTCCTTCTTCTAATTCTGCCATTGCATAACGTGGTTCAGCAAAAATCATCACTCCCATTGCATTTTGTAGGAAGTAACCACAGGTTTTTGTGCCGATAACTAAGAAGAAACTATCTTCTATTTTTTGGTATAACCAAGCAACACAACTGATAGGACAAAAGGTGTGATAATTGCCGGTTTCGCATTCAAATTGTAAGGATGTGGTTTCTTGTGCTAGTGTCATAATTTAGAGTTCTCCTGTTTGTAATTGTTGTCTAATTTGTTCAATTTCTTCTGTATCTGATGAGTTGAATTGTAGATTTTTTCTCCTTTTTTCTGCTCTTTCTTTTAGTTTTTGATCTAGATCCAGATAATCTATTTCTAAAACTTGAAGTAAGCTTTTAGGATCTTTGTTTAGTTCAGAAAAAGGCTCTAAAAACTCTTTTACTTTTGGTTCTATTACAGCTATTACTCCTAAGATAATGTAGGCTAATATCCTAGCGTCCATATATCCATTATTATTGGTTGGTAGTTCTTTTTTTAGCCAAGAACGATTCACCTCGTAATAGTCTAACCATTTATCATATAAGAGTTGCCTTTAATTTTTCAAATTCACTTATCAGAAGTTTGCTTAATTAACCAGAGTAACCTGTAGGTTGGGTAGAGGAACGAAACCTAACACCAACGAACAAAAGTAACCTTATTTTGTTGGGTTACGCTGTGGCTAACCCAACCTACGAAATGATTAAACAATCATCATATCTAGCTCTTCCTCTTCTTTTTTAGGTGCTTGAGGATTAAGATAGAAATCAGACAATAAACTGAATAATTCTCTGTCTTGAGCATCATTAGGCACTACCCCTTCCGGCATCGCTAATAATTGGTCAGCAATGTTTAAATAGTAATTGCAAACATAGTCAAGAGAAGGGTCACTTTCTGTCATTTCAAACAAGGTTTTACCCTTAACCCGTGATACCCGAATATCCTCAATTAACGGGAGAATTTCTAACACCGGCATAGGAACCGCTTCTACATATTTATCAATTAAATCACGCTTAGAAGTCCGATTACCAATTAACCCCGCTAAACGCAAAGGATGAGTCCGCGCTTTCTCTCTCACTGAAGCGGCAATACGGTTGGCAGCAAACAACGCATCAAAGCCATTATCCGTAACGATTAAACAGTAGTCAGCATAGTTTAGGGGTGCAGCAAACCCACCGCAGACAACGTCCCCTAATACGTCAAATAAGATGATATCGTACTCATCAAACGCATTCAGTTCCTTAAGGAGTTTGACGGTTTCTCCTACCACATAACCCCCACAACCGGCACCGGCAGGAGGCCCCCCTGCTTCTACACAGTCAACCCCCGCATATCCCTTGTAGATAACGTCTTCAGGCCAAATATCTTCGTAGTGAAAATCTTTCTCTTGTAGGGTGTCGATGATGGTAGGAATGAGGAAACCAGTTAGAGTAAATGTACTATCATGCTTCGGATCACAACCAATCTGTAGTACCTTTTTACCCCGTTTAGCCAATGCGGTAGAAATATTGCAACTGGTGGTTGATTTTCCGATCCCACCTTTTCCGTAAACTGCGAGTGTTAAAGTCAAGGGTTTAATCTCCTGCAATCAAAATAATGCTTGTTATGACTGGGTTGTAACCACAGTCCGTTTGTCAATCTCATTACTCGCATTATGGAACAACTGGCCAAGAATTCCAAGGGGACTTCAGAATAAACTAGGCAGTATTTTAAAGTAAAATTGTGAATATAAAAGTATATATCTTATAAAATCTCTAAAGAACCTTATAAAGTCTTTTTTATTAGTCTAAAAAAATTTTGTGTTCCGTATTTATATAATTAAGAACAATATAAAAATTTCAAGATGTAAGCGATCGCTCACTTAAAAATTAAAATCCATAGAACTATTATTATATAAAGCTTATAAGTGTATACTATTGCGATAGTGTTTTAGTAGAAAACACCAAAAAATTAAGCAATGTAACAGAAAAGGGGGATTTTGCCCTTAATTAAGGGACGAAAACGGGTGTCAGAAAGAATTTTATAAAGAATAGTTACAATTTTCTTGTAGGGGTAACCCTGAGGGGAATCGAAGCGTTACCCCTACAATTCTAGTTATCGTAGAGTAGGCAATATTGTAACGATTATGAATACAATAGAAAAGTATAATTTTACCCACGGAATGATTAGTTATATTTAAAGTATGAATTGGGATACAAATAATGCAAATATTCCAGCAAAATCTTACTGAAAATAGAGTTATTTTGAATGATCTTACTTGGGAAACCTTTAATCAAATTCTCAAGGAAATAGGTAATAAAAGAGTAATTCGTTTAGCTTATGATCAAGGAATTGTTGAAATCATGACTCCCTTTGGACAACATGAATATAGTAATCGTTTCATTGATAATTTAATTTTAGTAATTGCTTTAGAACTAAATTTGAATATTAAAACAATGGGTTCATTAACCTTAAAAAAAGAGATGTTAAAAAAAGGAGTTGAACCTGACTCCTGTTATTACTTAAATAATGAACCCTTAGTGAGACAGAAGCAAGATATCAGACTCGATATTGATCCACCCCCTGATTTAGTCTTAGAAATTGACATGAGTAATAGTTCTCTTAATAAGTTACCTATTTATGCTGCTTTAGGGGTTCCTGAAATTTGGCGATATGATGGTAATCAGTTGATTGTTTTTATCTTAAGTAATAATCATCAAAATTATGTTCAATCTGACTATAGTTCAACCTTTTCTTGGTTAAAAGTTGCTGACCTTCTACCTTTTATTGATCAAAGTTTAAGAGAGGGAGAAACTACAACCTTAAAACACTTTCGTCACTGGATTCAACAACAAACAAGATAATTTTACCAAACTGTATCTTTATCTGTTTCTATTCCTTTGAGGTTAGTTTCTTCTAAATTTACACCCCTTAATTTTGCTCCTTTAAGGTTAGCATTTTCTAGATTTGCTCCTTTAAGATTGGCATTCTCTAAGTTTGCTTTTCGTAAATTAGCCCCTTGTAAATTAGCTTCTTCTAAATCGGTTTCACTGAGATTAGCTTGCATTAAATTAGCATTTTCCAAAATAATTTTTGATAGATCAGACTGATATAAATTAGCGTTAGATAAATTAGCTTGAGTTAAATTAACAGGTTTCGCTTGATCCATACCAAAGGGACTAACAGATAACGGGGAACTACTGCGAGGAAGACGATACTTCAGTCCAAAATTTTCCCTGGGTAAATTAACTCCCTGTAAGTCACAACCGACACATTCCCTATCTAGTTCTAAGCGATATAAATTATTAGTGGTTTCTGTACACCCCATTAATATCAATGGTGTAGATAATAAGAAAATAGCCAAAGAAATATATTTCATAACTGTCAAAAATAGATATCAATTAACAAACTTATCAAAAAGATTAATCAAAGACTAAAACTATTATGCTTGTCTTCTCGTTGATGTCGTAACTAAACTTAATTATATCTAACTCCCCATCAATCAGTACAGACTTGCAATAATTTGTAGTACATGATATGATACAAGGGACAACACTCAAAAATTGTCGTTAAATCAAGGAGGAATTGAGTAGTTTGGGACGACCCAGAAGAAGAAATAAACCCGTTCAACCTTTTAATCAATCTAATAAACATCGGATTAATAATCGGATTCGATCTGAAGAAGTTAGAGTTGTTAGTGAAGATGGGGAACAAGTTGGCATCAAACCCCTAGCCGAAGCGATAGAAATAGCCGAAGAAGCTAACTTAGACCTAGTGGAAGTGGCCCCTAACGCCTCACCCCCAGTCTGCAAAATAATCGATTACGGTAAGTTCAAGTACGAATTACAGAAAAAAGAATCCTTAGCTAAGAAAAACCGTACAGAAAACACTTTAAAAGAAGTTAAACTCAGATATTGCACCGATACAGGGGACTTGAACACGAAGCTGAAACAAGCAAGAAAGTTTCTCAATAGCGGTTCAAAGGTTAAGTTCTCCATGCGGTTTCGAGGTCGTGAACGGGCATTTATGAGGCTTGGCCGCGAGAAATTAGACCACATTGTAGATAGACTCTCCGATGTTGCCAATCAAGACGGAAACAGCAACTACAACGGTCACCAACTCTCCATCATACTCGAACCGAGTTAATTAAAAACCAAAATAATTTATCCTAGGGGTCAACACTGAGTGAAGTCGAAGTGCTGACCCCTAATGTTGTTCAATAAAATAAGTACAAAATATAAGGGCAATGGAAATGACAAATTTAAAAGGAAAAGTGGCCTTAGTGACCGGTGCAACTAGAGGGATTGGTAAAGGTATCGCCATCGGTTTAGGGGAAGCAGGGGCGACGGTTTATATTACGGGACGAACGTTAGGGAGTTCGGAGTCCGGAAACACCCCTAACGATAATGTTTCGGGAACTTTAATAGAGACACAAAAAGCGGTCAATGAAGCCGGAGGAAACTGTATTCCTGTCCAAGTAGACCATAGTGACGATGAACAAGTTAAGCTATTATTTGAACGTATTAAAAATGAACAAAATGGACAATTAGATATTTTAGTTAATAATGTTTTTTC
>JASJBX010000125.1 GCA_030066295.1 Crocosphaera sp. | reverse complement strand
ATTTAATGCTAAGACTTGAAAGAATCAGTAAAATTTACCCTAACGCAGAAGTATTGAAAGATGTGACTTGGGAAGTGAACCCAGGAGAACGTATTGGTTTAGTGGGGGCAAATGGTGCCGGTAAATCCACTCAACTGAAGATTATTAAAGGAGAAATTGAACCAACATCAGGGGAAGTGATTCGTCCCAGTAGTCTTAAAATTGGCTATTTAACCCAAGAGTTTGAAGTTGAACCCAGTCGTACCGTTAATCAAGAGTTTTGGAGAGTGTTTTCTGAGGCTAATTTTATACAAGATGAACTAGCTAAAGTCACTCAAGATATGGAAACAGCAGATCCCGATCAATTAGATGGATTAATTCATAAACTTGATAATTTACAACGAAAGTTTGAAGCGTTGGATGGTTACGTTTTAGAAGCTGCTATTGCTAAAATGTTACCAGAAATGGGCTTTCAACTGGATGATGGTGAGCGTTTGGTCAGCGATTTTAGTTGTGGCTGGCAAATGCGTATGAGTTTAGGGAAAATCTTGCTTCAAGATCCAGATTTATTGCTGTTGGACGAACCGACTAATCATTTAGATTATGAAACGGTTGATTGGTTAGAGGGTTATCTGAAAGGGCTGAATATTCCCATAGTTATTGTCTCCCATGAACGAGAATTTTTGAATAAAATTTGCACAAAAATTGTGGAAACTGAGCGAGGGGTTTCTACGACTTATATCGGTAATTATTCTGATTATGTTCAACAAAAAACATTGAGCCGTGAAATTCAAGAAAATACCTATGAACGGCAACAAAAAGAAATCGCTAAACAACAACAATTTATTGACCGTTTCCGTGCTAGCGCGACCCGAAGTACCCAAGCCAAAAGTAGGGAAAAACAACTGGAATCGATGGAACGAGTTGAAGCTCCTGTTGCTGAAATGAAAACAGTTACCTTTGAGTTTCCTCCAGCCCCCAAAAGTGGAAAGGAAGTGGTTATTATTAAGGATTTAGTCCATACTTATGATGAGCAAATTCTTTTCTTGGATGCTAATCTAACCGTTGAAAGAGGCGATCGCATTGCATTTTTAGGTCCTAATGGTGCCGGAAAATCCACGTTACTCCGTCTGATTATGGGGTTAGAAAAAGCGAGTGAAGGACTGGTTACGTTGGGTAAACATAACATTATTCCAGGGTATTTTGAACAAAATCAAGCGGAGGCTTTAGATTTAACTAAAACCGTGATGAATACCATCCATGATGAGGTTCCTGACTGGAAAAATGTGGAGGTAAGAAGTCTCTTAGGCCGCTTCTTATTTAGCGGGGATACGGTATTTAAAAAAGTTGAGGGGTTAAGTGGTGGAGAAAAGGCTCGTCTGGCTTTGGTAAAAATGCTTTTGCAACCTGCTAATTTACTGGTTTTAGATGAGCCAACTAATCATTTAGATATTCCAGCAAAAGAAATGCTGGAACAAGCTCTTTCTAAGTACGACGGAACAGTATTATTAGTGTCCCATGATCGCTATTTTATTTCACAAGTTGCTAACAAAATTGTCGAAATTCGGGACGGTGAGTTAGTGGTTTATACTGGTAGTTACTATTACTATTTAGAGAAAAAAGAGGAAGAAAGATTAAAAGCAGAACAAGCACGACTTCAGGCTGAAAAAGAGGCAAAAGCTGCTGCAAAAAGGGCTAAGCAAAGAGATAAGCAAAAAGCGAAGAAAAAGAAAGCATAATAATTTAGTCATGATTAACCAGTTAGCCGTTAATAATTAACAGTTAACTGGTTACTATGTCTTACGAAAAATCTTCACTAAGAAGATAGGATTTAAGGGAGATAAACGGGTTAAACTAGCTATGGAAAGAGAACGAGAAATATTCATGTTTAATAGTTGATAACTCCAACTATTTTTATCAATCCAATTTAAACAGATTGCTAAATTTTCTAGGGTGGCTAAGGAAATAAGAATAATACCATCTTTGGTTAATTTGTCTTGACAAACGTCTAAAATATCAATTAAATTTCCTCCACTCCCTCCGATAAAAATTCGATTAGGTAATGGTAACGTTGATAATTTCTTGGGTGCTTTTGTTTGAAAAGGTGTTACATTATTAATATTAAATCTCTGACAATTTTTATTAATTAAGTTAATACCCATCGCTGTTTTTTCAACAGCATAAACCTTAGAATGAGGACATAAACGGGCAATTTCAATGGAAACTGAACCCGTACCTGCACCAATATCCCAGATGATTTCCTGTGATTTTAAACCTAATTCTCCTAAAATCATCATCCTAACTTCTTTTTTTGTCATCAGTCCAGGACGATCTTTAAAACTCAAAAAATAATGATCTTCAATCCCAAAAATAGGTAAATTATTATGCTCATCTTCAGTTAAGTTAAGATCATTTTGACGCAATAAAATAACAATATTAAGATCCGAAAACTGATAACTGGTAAGGTTTGCTAATAGTTGAGTTGTAAAACAATTGACCTTTTCATCCCTATTTCCTAAATTTTCACACACCCAAATATCATAATTAATAGCAATATTTAAACTCAAAAAAAGTTGAGCGATCGCTTGCGGATTATTTCTTTTATCTGTAAGGATAGCAATTTTTTCTATCCCCTGTTGTAAACTAGAAATCAATTCATCCAAATGACGACCATGACCACTAATTATTTTAGCATCATGCCAAGGAATTTTCACCTTACTAAACCCTAGTTGAATAGAACTAATATGGGGATAAAATTCTAATTCTGCTGGGTCAAACTGTTCTAATAATAATCGTCCTAACCCAAAAAATAGAGGATCACCACTTACTAAAATAACGATAGATTGATGATAACTTTTAATTTGTTGAAGGGTTTTAATATCCGCATAAAAATTACGAATAATAACTTGATCCCCAAGATGCTCCGGAAAGTAACTTAAATGGCGATCGCTACCGACTAATAAGTTAGCATTCTCTACAATTGTTTGTATTTTCTTGGGTAAACTTTCCCTTCCGTTTAATCCAATACCTACTACTTGTATCATAAATATTTTATTGTTTATAAAATTTATTTTATAGCAACTAACTACTTGTATTCGTTATTTTTAAAGGGTTAAAATAGTTCTTGAATACAGCAATTATCGTTGAACCCATTTTCAAAATTGATTAGGTTTCTTGATTTTTTATTAATACTTAACATTTATTTTCCCAAGCTAAAATCAGCAAAGCATTAATAATAGCAGCAGCGACAGAAGAACCCCCTTTTCGTCCGTCTACACGAATTTGAGGGACATCAATTTGCGACAACATTCTTTTTGATTCTAATACAGAAACAAAGCCAACAGGAACACCAATAATTAAACTAGGTTTAAGTTTTTTCACAGTTATTTCTTGACATAAAGCAAGCAAAGCAGTTGGAGCATTTCCAATCACATAAATTCCTTGAGGATATTGTTGATAACATTCTAATAAACCTGTTTCAGTGCGGGTTTTTCCAGGAAGAGGTTGAGGAGCTTGTTCTATTGCTGTAATGATAGGGTTATTAAAGGTTTTAGAAACTAAAGTAATAATCCCTTGTTTTACCATGGTTACATCTGTGATAATGGGCGTTTTTTCTCTCAAAACGTGAACACCATGTTCAATAGATTTAATACTAAATTTAAGTAAATCAATAAACTCAAAATCAGCCGTTGAATGAATAACACGACGCGCTATTTGATATTCTAACAAACTGAGATTATGTTGACCAACTTCTTGATCAATTATCCTGAAACTCTCTTCAACGATGGGATGATTTAAAAAAGATTCTTCGTTCATAAATTACCTAATGAAAATGATAAGTATACAACTTAAACTTGCTCCTATCCATAATTAATCTTCAAGTTTTTCATACTTATAATATAAGTTACTAATATTTATTATACGGTTTTTGTAGATATTTGTGCTTGATTTTGCTATTCTTTAACTATTGAGCAACTTGAACAAGTCGATGAAACAACGCTATTTACTCTTATTACCTTTTATTATTTTCTTATTGGGAGGGTCGACTGCTCCTATTTTCTATTCTTTTAACCTCAAAAAGCTTTCTGGTAATATTCATTTAACCTTAAAACATGGGGTTTGGAAATTATGGGAAGATAAACCAGTTTATCAAGACATTACTCTAGATTTAGTTTGTGATCAAGGTAAATGTGAATCTGAAGTATGGGGATATGCTAAAAAATTCAATCAGGAAGTTGATCATCAAGGAATCTTAGAAAAAAACAATTTAGAGAAATTAGTAATTCAGGAAATCCAAACTCAAAAGTATCATCAATCATGGGAAATAAAAATTACCATGAATATTCAAACTCATCCCTGGAATGCAGAAATATTACCAGCAGTCTACACCATTAATTTAGTCCCTTACAAAAATCAAATTATCGGTAGTTACCAAGGAAACTATAATCAGCGATTTTTACAGGGTAGTGTTACCGGAAAAATCACCCCACTTTGGCCAGTTCCGATTAATAATTATCAAAGTTTGACTCCTCAAGAACATCCCCGTCTTGTTTTTCGGAAACAGGAATTACCATCTATAAAAAAAGCGATTCAAACCCCAGAAGGACAAGCAATTATTAAACAGTTACAAACAAGCTTAAAACGACCTATTTATTATGATGGATATGTACCAACTGGTGGCTATCATGCTTCTGGATACTGCTTTTTGGCTTTAGTTAATGATGACCAAAATTTAGCTGAGACTGGCTGGAAAATAGTAGAAAAATCCATGAAAAATCCTGGCAGAAGATTATTAGAACATTCGACAATTGTAGCAGGTGTTGCTTTAGCTTATGACTTTTGTTATGCTCTTTGGGATCAAGAAAAAATCGGAATAGTTACTCGTTGGTTAGCAGCACAAACTGAGCAATTAGTAAAAGGAGATTCTCCTCGGAATGGCTGGAATAGTAATGCTGGTAGTAACTGGAATGCAAGAGCAAGAGGCGCAGCAGGACTCGCTGCTTTAGCTATTTTAAATGAACCGAGTATATCTAATGATGAAATCTATCATTTTATGAGAACTTCAGAACGTAATATTAAACGATATTTAACCACTGCTATTGGCGATTATGGTTTTGGAAGTGAAGGAGATCATTACACAACTGAACCCTTAATTTTGACGGTATTTCCCTTCTTACAAGCTTATAGTAATGTCATAGGAAAAGATTTAGTTATCGGCTCTCCTGCTCAGTGGATTTTACCCCATTATCTAATGCGTATGATTCCCGATAATAATCAATTAAATATGACTAAATATGGACGACATCGCTATTATGCAGGTTCGGAGCTTTTTGCAGTTGGTTTAGTTACTATTCCTCGGAATTTTGTACCGGGAGTTTTACCAATTTTTGAAAAACATTTAGGACTCGAAGGGAATCAAAGTTTTGGAATTAACCTACCTCATTATGCTCCTTTTATCTTGACTTTTTATAGTGAAAATAATCAGAATAATACTCAAAATCCAATCGAGCTTTTTGATTATAATTTTGTTGATCAAGAAAAAGGTTTTTATAATTTTAGAAATCAATGGCAAAATAAAGATGATTTTGTGGCAAATATTTACTTAAAAAAAGAGTTAATTGGTGGGACTTGGCATTTTCCCGATGTGGGAAGTTTTCGCATTTCTGGATTAGGAGAAACTTGGGCAAAAGCTGGAAAATCTACCAATAAATGGGAAGAAGAAAATGTGGTTATTTTACCAAAAAGTTCTCCCTGGAAAGTATCAAAACCCCTCTTTTTTGTTTCTAACCCTGATGGTTCAGGAATTGTTACTCTTCAAACTAATACCAATTGGCGCAAAAATAGTCAACCTCCAGTCGGAATTGCGGGGTTACGTTCCTTTGCTGTAGATTATAGTAAAGCTGCCGGAGTTCCTGGATTATTTGTGATGGTTGATCGCTTTATTGGTAACAACGAAGCGGAAGAATTTAAGGAAAAAGTATGGATCATGCACACAGCAGGAAAAGTAACCGTTCAAGATAATAGTTTTATCATTCATGGACAGAATCAAGCAACGATGAAAGGAACATTTATCGCCCCTAAATCTGTTATAATTACCACCGAAAATACCGATGAAGGAACTAAAATAATGGCCACAGGAGGACAAGAATTTTTTGTGATTATGACAGTGCAAAAAAAATCCCCACCCTCATTAAAAATTACAGGAGCGGGGATAGAAGCTAGAGTTGAAATCGGACAACAAAAAATTTCTTTTGATCAAGATAGAATCAGATTATCAACCATTAACCCTTAACAGGGTTTTGATACTTAGATAATTCCTTGATCTTACTTTTATCAATATCAATCTCCATCTCTTCATCCTCTCGAACCAATAGCGATCGCTTGACTTGTCCTAGATATAAAGGTAAGGTGATTCCAGGCTGAGGATGCACTAAAGTCCGCGCACGAATGGTTAACTTATTGTCTTTTCCTGACGTTCTTCCATAGGAAAAATAATCATTGGCTGCTTGTGTTAAAGTGGCTTCTAGTTCTGTTTCTGTAATAGAAGGTTGCACCACAATAACGACTTGATTACCCCCATTATCATAGACGCGAGAAAAGCGAACCGCTCCAGGAATTTCTGTCCGCTCAAATAATCCTAATCCTAACCCAAACAATCCCACGGTTAGAACGATCATAAACCCTGTAATTCCTACTAATCGAAAACGAATTCCCCACTTAAAAATAAAGGCTACAATGGCTAATAAGAAAAAGGCAATGGTAACAAGAATAGACCATTGTGTATAGGTCGAAAAACCAAGGGATGTTAATGTTTCCATCAGTAATAATTAATTGATTACATCCCTACATTTTAGCTCACATTAGCTGTTTATCCTATGGTTGGGAACCATCTCCTACCGGCCAATCTTGACGGGGTGGAAAGGATTGCTCAGAATGTAGTACGGTAGCTCCAGGTTCTTCCGGTTTGTTTAAACGCAATGCTGCGCCAAAACCTACACCACCCGCGATGGCAATCGCATTGATGATTAAAAGAAATTCCAAAATAAATAACCAAGGACGAGAATTAGATACTTTCATGAACGCCTCAACACCACACAGAAGATTCGGTCATCTTTTTAACCAATTACCGATAGAGCTTAGCAAGAGACGCTCGCTTTGCCAAGTGATTAAGAAAATATTAAGTCAATAATTACTTTTATCAATCCTAATTATAAGAATAATAAATGTAAAGTTTTTTCGCTAAATGTTAATTTTTCCAAGTGAGTTAAATCACTTGAAAACCTAGCAATGAAGGACTTTTCGCGTTCTTTTTTCTATCCCTTGAAATCTAAAAAGAATGGGACAATTGCTATAGTGTAACCCTTGATACTAGGCAAGCCAGAAAAACTAGGTTAGCCTAGTCGGTGATGAGTTTACCTTATAGGTCGCCCTATATTACATTAAATCGTCGCCTTAAGAATAGAATACAAATCTTAAAAAAGTATTAAGGTTTTATAATGAGGAGTGTTATCAGGAGGAAAAAACGTGTTTACTCGATTAGCTCAACAACATCGTGATTTTGTGAGGGACTTAGTAATGAATCTGCAAGCATTAGCTATTGTCCTAGAAGATCGAGGTTATTTAGCTTCTTGCTATACCTGTGGTGGAGAAATGAATAGTGCTTCGTTTATGGTTAGTTTAGGAAAAGATCACCTGATTCGATTCTTGGTATCTGACTATGGCATTACTTGGACAGAAATGCGCGATGACCGAGAACTGATGAAATTAGAAGGCGCAGAAGCCATTAGTCAATTACAAGAATTAGCCAACCTGGTCAAATATCAAAACCAAGATGAACCCTCCAGCATCATTGACAGCTTAAACCCTAAAGAACTCCAAAATATGGCTTAAATGTTGCGAACACAGTTAAAGATCAAATGTTTCCAAGCATCTGCTTATCTTTTCTTAAAATCAACAGTGTTGTCCCAACTGTTGATTTTTGTTTTGATAACAAAATTGGGGGCTAACCTGAGTTAACCCCCGAAAAACGCATTAAAAATGCGTCTTGATGTAAAGAAATATTAACCTAAGATTTTTTGAACTAGGTCAATATAGGGAGTTTGACAAAGAAGATAGGCAAAAAATGCCCCACCGGAACCACCAATAAAGAAACCATTAGCAAATTCACCCCAACCTTCAGAGGTTCCTAAATCTTCAGGAACATCAGGCGTGGTTAAGGTTTCTGTCGGTTTGCTGACACCAACGGTAGCGTACATCGATAAAGCAATGGTTAAAATAGCAACCAAACCCACTGCAGCGAGTAATCCCGCAGTGCTGGCGTATTCGGTGTTACGTAATGGGCCGAGAAGGGCAAAGGGTCCATAGATGAAATAACCATGAGCCATACCAATCTCTAAACCGCGACGGTTAGCCGATAATCCTTTACGGTAAGCAGGAAGGTTTCTGATAAAAGGAATAGAGAACCCTGAAGAATTAACGGGAGTGGCTAAATTGCCCACTTGAGGGTCTCCACCATGTTGAATTGCGTCGATTGCCATATGGATTTCTCTGTGAATTATTAAACTTTGGCTGTTTTGACACCCTCCCTCGCCTGAAAATGGCGGGGATTCCAAAATCTCACGATTTCGGTTTCTGTTTCATCGCAATTGCCAACCCTCTCAAGGAGAGTTGGTCTTCTGTTTGCTCCACAGACTGACACCGTGTGTCCCACGGCCTTATGGGTCGAAATCCCGAAAAGCAGAATTTCTTCATGTATGAAGTATATTGATTAGCCTCCCCTTTTTTGCCTGTCTCTGGCCAGAATGTTAAGAATCTTTATAATTGCTCCATCTCGGTAAACTTTCCAGTAGGATTCAGGATATGTCAACACTGTACATTAAGAACATAGGATCATAACAAATGACAGGTACATACGCAGCTGCTTACTTACCAGCCATTTTCGTTGCTTTACTTCCCGTCCTTGCTTTTGCTGTGATGGGTCTTCTCTTCCTTTATGTTGAATCAGAAGCCTAAACGCTTCTTTTTGCCGTCAAATCCCCCTGACCCCGGTCCAGTTGGTACGGGGCGGCGGGTTTTCTCCATTTCACAGTGATTATTCTCTTCTTGGCAAGAATAACTGAAAGAGAAGCAAGACAGGAAACGATGAATTTAAAAATACCAAATTTCACTAATTTTCCCTTACTAAATCCCCCTAGTGAAATTATTGATGTGAGATCAGAAAATGAGTTCAACGAAGATCATATTCCTGGAGCGATTAATTTACCGGTTCTCCATAACGAAGAACGTAAAAAAATTGGAACAATTTATAAACAAATCTCTCCGTTTGAAGCCAAAAAATTAGGGGCATCGTTGGTTTTTAATAATATTTCTCAGCATATTCATCAGCATTTGTTAGATAAAAAACCTGGCTATACTCCTTTGATTTACTGTTGGAGAGGAGGGCAAAGATCCCAAAGTTTGGCTGTTATTTTAGCCCAGATTGGTTGGGATGTCATGGTTTTAAAAGGGGGATATAAAACTTATCGTTCTTATGTCTGTCAACAGTTAGCAACCTTACCACTACAGTTTGATTATCATATGCTTTGTGGATTAACGGGAACGGGAAAAACCTATTTTTTACAAGGTTTAAAACAACAAGGCTATCAAGTTCTAGACTTAGAAAAAGTTGCTAATCATCGGGGTTCTTTATTAGGAGAAAGATGGAAAAGTGATGTAAAAAGTCAACCATCACAAAAGTATTTTGATTCTTTATTGTTACAACAATTTCAAAAATTCCATGCAGAGCAACCGATTTGGATAGAATCAGAAAGTTATAAAATTGGTAATGTTTATCTACCAGGAAGCTTATGGAAAAAGATGAAACAGTCTCCTTGTGTTGAAATTCAGTTACCTTTAGAAAAAAGAGTCAACTTGTTAGTAGAAGAATATTCTTATCTAATAGAAAACCCCGAAATTCTCAAAGATAAATTAAAATATCTCAAAACCTATTATGGGTGGAATAAACTAAGTCAGTGGTACGATTGGATAGCAAAAAAAGAATGGAAACAACTGGTAGAAGATTTATTAATTACCCATTACGATCCCGCCTATGAAAGATCCTTAAAACAAATGTCTTCAAAGATCATCAAAACCATTGACCTATCAGATTTAGACTTGGATTATTTTCTAGAGAGTTTAAGCTAGTTTTAAGGTTCAAAAATTACCCCCATAAAAATAATATTTCCCGTTTGATTATCTCGAATAAGAGAGAAAAAAGGACGATCCAAACTAAAAGAAAAGTCTGGTTTTTCTTGATTTCTTGATGCCGTTGCCATCAGTAAATTATTTTCAGCAGGACTTTGAACCCCCTGTTCATCAACGACTAAAATTGTTTGATGTTTAAGACCATTGACATAAGTCGGATGAGAACTTAACTGGTCAAATTCCGCTTGACTGGGGTCAAACATGGTGGAAAATCCCAACTTTTTCAAAGATTCTGTCAAATCTACCTCATAGTTGACCCTGAAGCGAGGTAATTCTAATAACCCTTGACGTTTACGAAATCGAGATAAGAGTTTTGCTAACTTTTTAGAATTCAACCCTTCCACCATCTGAGATACCCCATTTTCAGCCTTAGGCAAAAACAAATATAAGCTAAAACGTCCATCCTCATAAGGAAGTTCTATCCCTTGTAACTGAGATGTTTCCAAGAAATTGTACATCCCTGAGCGAGACATAAACGGGTAAGTCTTAACCGATTGATCTGCCAAGTAAAAAGGTTTATCTTTGATTGAGTTTCTATCAAACCCCATTTGCCAGAGTCCTTGAAAAGAAGCCGTATTAATGAGAAAAAGAACATCATCCGCCTGAGTAGAATCCATAATGGTTGGCATCTGGCCTTGGGTTTCTTCCGTTACCCAACGATTCATAATGCCTCTAGCCTCAGAACTAGCAAAATCTAAATTGGTGATTTTAGTTTGATAGTAACTACGACTGTCCTTAAGAAACTGATAACGAAAAGAAAACCCTTCCCTAGCCCACAGGGAATGATGAATGGCCAAAGGATTATAAGAGCGATGATTGTTTAAATCATGTTGTAGGGTTTGATTGGCACGGTTGAGGGTATCGACACTGACATGACTAAAGTTGAGACCCCTAGCAATTTCCCTTTGAGTGGTTCCCGTTGCTCCATTGTAGAGCATCGATAACGTCAGGGCGATACTGGTGGGAGAAATGAAGATATTTTCGTTTTTTGGCTGGTTGGTTAGGGTAGAAAATAACTTAAAGCCAAATTGTGTTTGTGCATCAATTAACCGTCTTTTTTCAACCGTGGGTTGAGGAAAAACCATTCTTGGGGAAACTTCCCGCAATCCTTGAACGTCTGTAAAAACGCTTGAGAAATATGTTTTTGAGATAGCAATTAAACCACTCAAACAACAGAGTGAGAGAAAGCCGACGGTGGCTTTGGTCATTTTTAGAGTCCTCATCACCATCCATCCTATTTACAATACGGCAATGTCTACTGGGGTTAGCTTTAAAAGTCCGATGTCTCCAAGCATGAATATTTGTGTAGTCGTTTCTATCGGTTGTGTCTTTGTCAAATCCACAATATCTCCTTCTTTGAGGATATAATTGATTGCTAAACATGAATCGAATAAATTGTAAATAAATCATTACAACTGTTAATCTGTTTCTCGATGGGGATCAGCAACGGAGGTTAATCAAAACTGTGAACATCCAAGAAATTATGACAAAAGGTGGGGTGGCCATGTGGCCCCTGCTGATTTTGTCAGTGTTGTCATTAAGTACCATTATTGAACGTTCTTTATTTTGGATACGATTCCTGCTCAAAGAAGGAAAAATTTGGAATCAAATCCTAGAAACGGCTGCCCGTAACTGGGATGCTGCCCCCAAAGTGGCTAGAGAACATAGTAAACACCCTTTGGGTCGTTTTCTTTATGGACCCCTGAGATTAGCTAATCCTGACCCAGAAGTGTTCCATTTAGCCCTAGAATCAGCAGCCGACGATGAACTGGCCCTGATGAAACGAGGGGATAAGGTCTTAGAAGGGGTGATTGCCCTTTCTCCCTTATTAGGATTGCTAGGAACGGTCTTAGGATTAATTACCTCTTTAGGCAACATCCAAATCAGCGATCTTGGCACTTCCTCAACGACAGGTGTTACCCTGGGTATCGGAGAAGCCCTGATTTCCACTGCGACGGGATTGATTGTTGCCATTATTAGTTTGACCTTTTATCGGATTTTCCAGTCCCTTTGGTCGAATCAAGTCAGGGTCTTTCGTAAAGCCGGCAGCGAGTTAGAAGTGATTTATCGCCAACGCTGGTCAGATAGCAACGGCAATCCTTCTGCTTTGTCCGGTAATACTCCTTCAAAGTTTACAGACACTTTTGACGAATAAGCACTTATATACTCATTTTCTTAAATATTGACCTATGACTGCTAGTAAAACTCCTCAAAAAAAATCCCCTCATCCCTCGGTTTATTCTCGACCCTTGAAGTTATGGCAAGATGCCTCTGCTCAACAAGAAGTTCGCATCGAAATTTTACCGATGATCGATGTGATCTTCTGTATTTTGACCTTTTTTATCCTGGGGGCTGTCGGCCTTTCCCGTCAGCAAGCCATTAGTCTAGATTTACCCAAGGCAGCATCGGGAACCCCCCAAATGCGGGAGATGTTGGTGGTGAGTTTGGATGATTTTGGCCAAGTTTATGTGGAAAAGCAATTAGTCACTCGCAATCAATTGTTTAATCAGATTAAGAGCTATCACCAATTGAACCCAGAAGGACTAATGGTGCTTCATGCTTCTAGAAATGCCACTTATAACGAAGTGATTCAAGTTTTAGATATGTTACGCGAAGTAGGGGGCGATCGCGTTGCCTTAGCCACCTTACCTGGAGAAAACGAAGCCGGCCGCAGCAGCTGGAATGATCCAAGTCTGAACCCTTTCCCATCTCCAAATAGTTTACCAGGAGGCTATCCTAATAATCTTCCCTCAACCCTACCTAATAATCCTGCTAATGGTATGGGCAATTATCCGACCAATCCTTTACTTCCTTCTCAACCCAACGGGTCAACTATTCCTCAAACCACTATGCCCAATAATTAACCCTTAACAGAACCATTCAATCTCATCAGAGGCTCCTGACTTGACCCTCTTAAGGCATCATTCGACAAGCGAGTAGTTGTTCTTCTAAGGCAGCAATGCGATTATAAGCTGCGGTTAGTTGTGCGGTTAATCGTCTCACTTGAAGATCGGTGGTTAATAAGGGTTCTTCTTCGGGAGCAATTAAGGTGTGACTTTCACGATCATCCAGTAAAATATCTTTATGTTCCATCACTGACTGATAGTGGTTCGTTTTCGGTACACTGGGGGGAACCGAAGGAGGTGCGCTTGCCATAGACTGGGATTGAATCGGTAATTTTTCGTTAACTACCGCTTCGCTGTGAAGGTGAACCTTCCCCATCTGTAGGCTAAGCTGTTCAACAATATGATGGAGTTGTGTAACTTTTTGATTAAGTTCATTAATTTGTTGTTGTAGCCCATCCATAAGAATGCCCATCACTAAAAACTGTGCTATTCTCAATCCTAGAATTACCTGAGACGGATGGTTACAGATTCCTGATTCATTTAACGATTACTTCACTACTCTTAATTAAGTGAGCGCACTTTCACCTCTTCTGCAGAACAGAACCAAGTCGCCCCTTCTAACTCCGAACTCGGGTTAGTGAAGCAATAAATTATTTAACATCTGTAATAAAACGGCTGCCTCCGAGGGTTTGGCTAAGAAGTCCGTTGCCCCCGCCAGTTTGGCACGAGTGCGATCTATCATGGTGTCTTGACTGGTTAATATGATAATGGGTGTTTTGTTGAAAATAGGGGTTTCCCTCAAAAATTTACCGAAGATGACGATTTAAGAAATATTTATAAACTATCCAGTGAAGAACATTTAGAAAAGTTAGAATCCGGTTTATGTTTATTAGAAAAAGATCCTGATGATGAGATATTTTTAGATGAACTATTACAGGAAGCACAGACCTTTGAAATTGATTCTCGCATGGTAGGACGAGAAGATTTAGAAACCTTGATCCAAAAAGTAGAAGAAATTTTAGAACAAGTTAAAACCCATCAAGTTGCTTTCAACGAAGTTAGTAGTCATTTAAATCGGGGGCTAACTGGGATTAAAAAATTAGTTAATGAAGCCGTTACTGGGGAACCCAGTCATATCGATGCTGCAGAATTATTAAAACAATTAACTCAATCTGTGAAAAATACTGTAACAGCAGAAATTGTTAATGACGATCTTATAAACAAAGAATATACTACCCAAAGTATTGATAATTCTTATCATATTAACACCATATGTTAGAGTCTTCTGCTGAAATTGAAGTTGTGGGAAAAGATGGAGCCAGAGGACTCTTAAAAATGTCTCAAACAGGCGCATTGACTATTGCTCAAGATGAAGCAACTTCTGTGGTGTTTGGGATGCCTCAAGAAGCGATTAAATTAGGGGCTGCTCAGCAGAAAAAGAATTATGTTCATCAGTTAAGCAAGTAAAAAATAAAATCAATCCTACTGTTTTAGATTTTATTCCGAAATCTACTCAACCCTTATCTCAGTTGACAATGGATTTGTTAAAGTCTCTCAATGAATCAAAAGAAATAGCTTTAACAAAGACTGATAATACAACAAAAATAGACGAAATCAAACTGCTTTTAGAAAAAAAACAATATGATTTAGTTATTCAAGAAATAGAAATTATTTTAGAGCAATTTCCTCATGATCTTAACTCTCTTTATCTTCTAGCAGAAACCCACGCTAATATAGGTGAATATGAAACAGCTATCAACTATTGTAAAGCTGCTATTAAAATTGGCCATTTATCCTTAAAATTTTATTATCTAATGAATCAAATTTATGAAGAAGAAAAAGAGTTTGAACAAGCCAAAAAAATATTAAATTAGATAATTTACCTTGATTCAAATTCAGTTTATGGATATTTTAAACTTGGAGACTTATATCAAGATCAAGGTAATATTAAAAAAGCAAATAAAATGTATAAAAATGCCTTAAAAATCCTCTATGATTTACCCCATGAGCAACCAATTCCAGAACTTAATAATATATCGGTTCAAGGGTTAATTATTAAACTATCTAACTTAGAAATTTAACAAGGAGTTATACCATGACTGCATCTTCTTATACCACTGATCGTCGAGAACTCTTAGAAACCACCAAGAGTCTTCCAGAAGTGAATCAAAAATATAATCGAGGAATTCTCCCCTATCAAGATAAAATGGTCACTCTGATTGACCTCAAAGAGATTGTTAAGACTACACAAGATACTTAGGGTGAAGATTGATTTTGTATACCTCAACAAATGAAGCGAAAAAATTTTGCTGAAAATGACTTTTTTGGCGACAGTGGCCGATCTGATCGAGAAAAATCAGTTACAGTATTAAATAAAAGCTAAAATGCGCGCCTGAACATTATGACATCTTCTTCCCTTGCAGTTCGAGAACTTCCTATCTTTCCTCTCCCCGAAGTTGTTTTATTTCCTGGTCGTCCTCTGCCTCTGCATATCTTTGAGTTTCGTTATCGCATGATGATGAATACTATATTAGAAGAGGATCGACGTTTTGGTGTGGTCATGGTTAATCCAGTCAACGGAGAGATTGCTCAAGTCGGCTCCTGTGCCGAGTTAATTCGTTTTCAACGTCTTCCCGACGATCGCATGAAAATTTTAACCTTGGGACAACAACGCTTTCGTATCCTTGAATATGTACGGGAAAAGCCCTATCGGGTGGGTTTGGTTGAATGGCTCGAGGATCAGCCAACCACGGACAACCTTCATCCCCTAGCCACTGAAGTCGGACAGTTACTGCGGGATGTGGTGCGTCTTTCTGCCAAGTTAACCGACCAAAAAATTGAATTACCGGATGATTTGCCCGAACTGCCTGTTGAACTATCTTATTGGGTCGCGGGTAACTTATACGGAGTTGCAGCAGAACAACAAGCACTTTTAGAGATGCAAGAAACCAAAGGCCGTCTGGAACGGGAAATCGAAATTTTAACCTCCACCCGTAACCACTTAGCAGCCCGCACTGCCCTTAAAGATGTGCTGAAATAGGGGTTAAAGTTGCGCTATATCCTTTTCTTTGAGCAATAGGACAGGATAACTCCCATATATCTTGATGACTTCTGTGTGATGGGTTAAAGCCTTCAACGCATCAACAATCTTGGGGTCTTCATGGTTCCCTTCAATGTCCAGATAAAAAACGTATTCCCCCAGCGATCGCTTGGTGGGACGGGACTCAATGCGACTGAGATTGATGTTCCGTTGAGCAAACACTTGTAACGGTTTCATTAAAGAACCCGGTACATTCTCAGGCACACTAAAAGCTAAAGAGATACGACTACCTACGGTTGGGGTGGGGTTTAAGGTCATGACCCAAAACCGAGTGCAGTTATCCGGATAATCATTGATATGGTTGACTAAAATGGGGACATGATACAGTTTAGCTGCGCGAGGGGCGGCGATCGCCCCGGCAGTGGGTTCAAAGCTGATTTTCTGTAGAGCTTCGGTGGTAGAATTGGTAGGAATTAAAGCTACATTGGGTAAGTTTTGCTGTAACCATCGTTGACATTGTGCCAAGGCTTGGGGGTGGGAATAGACAGTTTTGATGCCAGTCAGAGCCGTTCCCCTAGAAAATAAAGCATGGATAATGGGCACCACTAACTCCTGTTGAATTTTTAGGCGATCGAGTTGCCATAAGGTATCTAACGTGCTGGCCACACTCCCTTCTGTTGAATTTTCCACGGGAACCACTGCTTTTTGAGTGTCTTCTCTAGCGACAGAATGCAAGGTTTGAGCAATACTTGGACAAGGACACAAGATAGAAGATTTGTCTTGCCTCTTTTCTAACCAATTCGCATAGGCTAAAGCTGCGGTTTCTGCATTGGTTCCCACAGGGCCAAGATGAGCGATCGAAATGACCATAAGCAAAGTTTTCAGGGGTGGAAGATTCAGGTTTGGCTTTATTAGTCAGATTACAGTTTTTTCGGATTCAAGACAAAGCTGCAAGATGTGAGTGATCCCTATCATCAAGTTATGCTATGGTAAAAGTTGACTTGGTTTCAAAGGGGATCAGCCTTTGAAGGTAACGGGGAAAGTATGGTGTAAATCTATCGCTGTCCCGCAACTGTGAATCTAATTTTAGACTAAACAAAGTCAAAACGTCCAAAATCGGTAAGTCAGGATGCCCGCCAAGAATTTAACCCACTTTAGTTACTATCTGCGAGGTACAGATGGAAAATACTTGTGATCACTCTCTTTTCAGTTGTAATATTTTAGTATCTCCTAACCCCTTTGGGAAGTCACTACATTGGGGAGATAGCTAACATGACAAAAATTGAACGCAAATTGACTCTAGCTGGAATGGCTGGTGCAAGTTTCCTGATCGTAATCGTTCAGACCTCCCCTGCCTCTGCCATGCACATAATGGAGGGGTTTCTCCCCCTGGGTTGGGCCGTTTTTTGGTGGGGACTGACCTTACCTTTTTTCATAATAGGACTGCGATCGCTCTCCCATCTTACCCGTGAACATCCTGACTTAAAATTACTGCTTGCCTTAGCAGGGGCCTTTAGCTTTGTTTTGTCTGCTCTCAAAATCCCTTCGGTAACAGGCAGTTGTTCTCACCCCACAGGGACAGGATTAGGGGCGATTTTGTTTAAACCTAGTGCTATGACAGTCTTAGGTAGTTTAGTCTTGTTATTCCAAGCCATTCTCTTAGCTCATGGCGGTTTAACCACCTTGGGGGCCAATGCTTTTTCCATGGCCATTGTCGGTCCTTGGGTGGCCTATTTAACTTACCGCTTTTTCCTCCAACAAGGACAGCAAAAAATGGGAGTTTTCTCGGCGGCGGCTTTGGGAAATTTGCTGACTTATCTGGTGACTTCCCTTCAATTGGCCTTAGCTTTTCCGGCTGCTAATGGGGGAATTATGGCTTCTTTTCTCAAATTTGCTGGAATTTTTGCCCTAACCCAAATTCCTTTGGCCCTTAGTGAAGGATTATTAACTGTATTGGTTTGGAATTGGCTACAATCCTACGCTTCGGCAGAATTGGATACCCTTAAACGCCTACAACCCCAAGGGTAATTCATGAAGTCAGAACTTCCTACTTCTGACCTCCAAAGAAACGATAAGGAATGATTCTTGACACAAAAATAACTAACAATTAACAGAGTAAAAAGAATGCAAACAAACAAGATAAATAACTGGTTATTGCTACTCGCCGTGATGATTTTAGCCATTTTTCCCCTCTTTTTCGTTAAGGGAGAATTTGGTGGCGCCGATGGAGAAGCAGAGGAAGCGATCGGTGAAATTCATCCCACTTATGAGCCGTGGTTTAATCCTCTTTTAGAACCTGCCAGTGGTGAAATTGAAAGTCTTTTATTTGTGGTTCAGGGGTCGGTTGGCGCAGGAATCATCGGTTATGTTATTGGGCTTTATAAGGGACGAAAAGAAGCCAATCAAGACAAAATAGATAGACATAGCACTACGCAAAAACATTAAAACAGCCTCAGAGATTGAAACCCTTATCTAGTGGACTTTTGCCTTTTGCCTTTCGCGTAGCGGTATAGTTTCTTCCTCTAAAATCTCTAGAATGCACCATCAAATTGATTCCCTAGCTTATCAAAATAAACTGCGTTTTTTACCGCCTCACCATAAGTTTATCTTTGCCATTTTTTTATTTATGTTGGGTTATCTTGCTCCCCATCCTTGGCAAGTAATTATTACAATTTGGTTGGGAATTTGGATTATAATTTATGCTGGAATTCCTTATAAAATCTATTTACAACTGTTAGGAATCCCCTTGAGTTTTTGGTTAATGAGTTTACCCGCTTTAAGTCTGGGAATCGCTTTACAGAGCAATTTAACCAGTGTTAGCGCAGATGTACAGTGGGGACTGCCAGTAGGAACTTTTTATCTTTATCTCAGCAAAGAAGGCATGAGACAGGGAATAACCCTTCTAACGAGAGCGATCGCATTAACGTCTAGTTTATATTTTATCTTATTAACCATTCCTTTGTCCGAAACCTTGCAACTCTTAAGAAAAATAGGTTTTCCTCCCCTGATCTTAGAATTACTCATCTTGATGTATCGCTTTATTTTTCTTTTAACCGATACGGTATTAGAACTTTTAGATGCTCAAAAATCCCGTAATGGTTATATTAACTGGAAAACCTCCATGAGAAGTCTTGCTTTGGTTATTAGTCAGCTTTTACGGCGAACTTTAGA
>JASJBX010000124.1 GCA_030066295.1 Crocosphaera sp. | reverse complement strand
TTTCTCTAAAATAGCTTAACATAATCTCCCCTTCTCCCCGCTCAGAAGCTCCCTTGCAGCCTAAACAAGCAACTTTTCGATCTACTGAATCTGGGGAACCATCCTTTGAACTTCCGCGTCTAGAATGCTAACGTGAGGAGAATTATGCGTTAGGTAAACTTATGAGTCAAGCAATTACAGGACCAGAGGGACTACTTCGCTCCTGGCGGCAGAAGTCGGTTGTGTCCCCAGAAAAGCTCTCAAACTACGATTTGATTGTCAGGTGTCAGGAGGGTTCTAAACCAGATCGTGTGGCGTTTGCCGAACTATTGAACCGTTATCAGTCCCATGTCGATAGAATACTCTATCATTTAGCCCCTGATTGGCAAGATCGGGCTGATCTCGCCCAAGAAGTTTGGATTCGCGTTTACCGAAACATTAAACGTCTCAACGAACCGATTAAATTTAAAGGTTGGTTGAGTCGGATTGCCACCAATTTGTTTTATGATGAATTACGGAAACGGAAGCGCGTTAGTCATCCTATCTCATTAGATGCCCCTCGCCGGGTGGATGATGGGGAAATCGAATGGGATATTGTCTCAGATTATCCGAGTCCAGATGACAATTTAGCCACTCGTGAATTTTATGACCGTCTCAAAGTGGCGATCGCCGATTTACCTGAAGCGTTTAGAACCACTATTGTTCTAAGAGAAATCGAAGGTCTAGCTTACGAAGAAATTGCAGAAATGACTGGGGTTTCTCTCGGTACGGTTAAATCCCGTATTGCTAGGGCTAGAGGTAAATTACAAACGGTTCTGCAAAAATATATTGATTAATTGGGATTAGTTTCCTCTCAATTGTCATCCGTGAGGGGTGTCATGACTATGCTGTCATCAGTATTTGTCTCCGCTATTAAGGATCATCTCAGGATCTAGGAGAAATTGATCATGATGTCTGATTTTGAACACAAGCAAGGGTTTTTGCCCACTGATTCGAGTGATATGGATAATCAGTTTGAGCGTTTTGAGTTGTTAAGTGCCTATATGGATGGGGAATTGACAGCCGAGGAACGTAAGCAAGTCCAGCAATGGCTAGATAGTGATCCTGAATTTCATCAGTTGTATAAGCAACTGTTGCGAGTTCAACGGGAGGTTCCCGCCCTTCGGGTTCCAGAAAGTTCTGTGTCTGTTGATGACTTATCTCAAGGGGTTTTTGACGCTATTGATGGTCAGGATCGCAGAAAACGGGGCTTGATTGCCAGTGGTTTAGGAATCGCTGCAGTGATTATCGGTTCCATTGCCCATATCTCCTTACAAGATGGGTTATCCCCTCGTTTCGCCCAAACTGTGAGCGATCAAGACGCGTTAACCATTGCTTTAAATCGTCCCGTGGTAGAAATTCCCCCCACCGTTCGCTAACCTAAAGCAGAGGAACCCAGATCAGGGGGAATATCTTGCCAACGGCCAGGTCCAACGGCCCGCACCGCTTCGGTTAAACTGACATCCCCTGTATACAAGGCTTTACCAATAATCATACCAGTCACACCCACAGGTTCTAAGGACAATAACCCCAACACATCACTTAAAGAACTAACCCCCCCAGAGGCAATAACAGGGATATTGATGTGATTAGCTAGTTCTCGCAAGGCCTCGCGGTTGGGTCCTTGCAAGGTTCCATCACGGTGTATATCGGTGTAAATAATCGCACTCACCCCCAACTCGGCCATTTGTTGGGCTAAATCTACTGCTAAGACTTCGGAGGTTTCTAACCATCCTCTGGTGGCTACTTTACCGTTACGGGCATCGATTCCCACGGCAATTTTACCCGAAAAGGCTTGACAGAGTTCTTGCACTAAGGCAGGATTTTCGACGGCAACCGTACCGACGATGGTGCGATCGACCCCTAACTCGATGAGTTGGGCGATACTTTGGCGATCGCGTAATCCCCCCCCCACTTGTACGGGAATGGAGATGGCCCGAACAATGGCTTCTATGGTATCGAGATTGACTGGGCGACCCTGTTTTGCCCCGTCTAAGTCCACTAAATGCAAACGGGTTGCCCCTTCATCAGCCCATTGTCGGGCGACTTCTACGGGGTTTTCGTTATATATTTGGGATTGTTCATAGTCACCTTGGTAGAGACGAACACAGCGTCCTTCTAGCAGATCGATCGCAGGGATAACATCCATGAAAGGTATATTGTTTGGGGTTATCAAATATTATAAGGGAATTCTGCTCGACATCATCTATCTTAAAGGAAGAGAATCGGTAATAAAATAATTAAGATAATTTTTGCAGCAATTTGCTGGCACTGCAAGGCAACTCGAGTGAGTCTTTCAGAGTCTTCAAAAATAAACTCCTGTAATTCTTTATCCAGTTCGATAATAGGAAAAATATTATCCAATGAATAAATCATTGATCTCCAACCCTTTGTTATTCTATGGGGCAATCTTATTTCTCGTTCCTGTTTTATGGAGAATAATCTAAATTTTCCTATCGTTTCACTGTCAAGATACTCTTGAATATCTTTAATTTTTTTAAGGTCAAACTGATTGATTTTGATTTTTAAATTTTTCCTTGTTGTTTCGTGAGGAATAACTAAATAAAGACGATTCTGACCATAGAAATTATGACAAAAACCCATCTTTTTAGCATCAGGATTATAGGTTTCTAATCTATCGATAAACCACTTAAGGTTTTTTTTGTTATTTTCTTGATTGTCTAGGGTTATTTTTAGATACTTATTAGATGAATTTATTGTCTGCTCACCTTTTTTTTCAATCAGAAAATCAAATTTTTCTGACTCTTGGTAGTTAGAATAATCAAAAATAACTGCTTCAATGTTAGCAAAAAACTCTAAATCAGGTTCCAGTTCTTCAAATTTTTTAGCCACAGCAGATTCAGAGCAGTTTTTTACTGTGTAATTTACACTATCTAAGATAGCATCTGAAATAATATTCTTTTGTTTTTTAGACATTTCAATCCAAGCAAAAATAACTCCTACTACAAACAATCCAAATACCGACCACAATGCTTGCATTCGATAATAACCAAAACCATAAAAAACATTCAATAGTGTTAACCAACCATGATTGAATCTTTCAACTACCGCAAAGAATGGACATCGAGATCCATAAAAGTCCATACAATAATGTCGTCTATTAAATATATCAATCGTAGCAATATGGACATCTAAAGATTTACGTTGATATGACATTCTAGTAGAAACTTTCTCTTTTCCTAACATTTTGGCCATCGTAGCAGCATTTTCCAACGGTTGTATTAAGCTAGATAATTTAGCACCTTGCTCTATTATGAGCTTGTTTCCTGACGTTTTCACCTTGTTCAACTCTTCTTCTACTTTGTTGACCTTTTCTTTTGCTTCTTTTAACTCTTCTATCTTTTTATTTATATCTTGCTTTTTGACTTCGTTAGTTGCATCTCGATAATGCTGTCTAAGACAAATAAGAAAGAATTTTGCTGCCAGAGTATCAATTGTCGTAGATACTAATCCATCTAATTCAATATTACAACTATTCTCTGTCTCGCCTTCACTATCTGTCGTATTTTCATCATTTGTCTTATCTTTATTATCTGTCGGATCTTCTCCTTTTCTGGGGTAATCTTTTCTGGGGTAAACAGTAATTTTATTGAGTTCTACTTCCTTTAAATTAACTTTTTGTTGAAGTAAATAACTGGTGTTATCTAACTCAGTAAGCTCTTTTTCTAGCTTAGGTACATTCCAATTATCAACAATATTTAGGATCTTATTATTAAAACTATGTAGAATATTATCAATTTCAATATTACCTAATTTATCTTTTGCTTCTCGAGAAATGGCAAAGACTAGCATATTAGCTTTAGAGTTTTCAAAATCGAGTTTATCAAAACCTGTGTCTCCATCAATAATAATTGCGTGTCCAATTTTACTGGTATTAGCAAAAAATAGTGGTTCTTTTCCCTCATTAACTTTTTTAGAATAATCACAAGGATTTTTGTTCTTTAATTGTAATTTTCTAATATCAAGAGATTGTTTGATTTCTATTAATTGAAGATTAATAATTCGCATTAGTCCATCTTCTGGTTTCTTTCGTTCTTGACAATTAAACTCAAATTTAGTTGGTTTATTATCTTTATCTTCTTTATTTTGTTTATCTTCATCTGCTTCACTTTCTGGAAGCATTGGATTACCACTGCTAGTTAAAGATAATGTACCATCAATTCTCGCTTTAGATAAATTTAAAGTGTTATTCTCAGCCTTTTCAAATGTTGCTCCTCGAATATATAAGCTTCTTTCAAAAATCGCACTTTCCATATCTAAAGGCTTTTGAAAAGTCGAGCCATCAAAATATAATGACTGCAAAAATTTTGATTCTGTAAGCTTTACTTTTCCTTGAAAAGTTGATGATTCTAAATGAAGTTGTTGTTCAATCTCTTCTGCGGATAAATCCAGTTCTCCCGTAATTGTTGCATCTTTAATTGTTACTTTTGTTGGCAAATATTTTTTAAGGGATTCATCCAACAGAATTATTCTTAAGAGTTCAGCAGGAATCTTTCTTTCTGACAAGTTAGCAAAGTCAGCCTCTTCATTTTCGCAAATCTTCTGCCAAACAAATTCTAGCCCTTCTCTCCACTCTTGTTTTAACGAGTCTTTTGTGTTTTCATATTTGTCAATTTTTTTTTGATACTCGTCAATTTTTTTTTGATATTCGTCAATTTTTTCTTTATCTTTTACTTCTTGTGACAACTGTTGTTCTAATAACCATTTTTTGTCTTGATATTCTTTTAAATATTTGTTATATTCATCAATTTTTTTTTGATATTCTTCTGAAGAGTTTTGTAGACGTTTGTCGATATATGCTGTTTGCTCTGGACATTCTTGTTTAGATATCACTTCACCTTGAGCGGTTGTAGCTTCAGAAGATGCTAATGCTATCGTCGTTATCCCAAAACTACTTAATAAAGCGATTATACTTGCTGCTGTCAGTCTTTTCACCCCAAAACCTAGATTATTCATTTTCCGAATAACACCCTGGATATATATCTCGATTATAACACCATTATGTTTAGTCAAATTATTTAGAAAACATGAATTTTAATGTTATTTTTCTATAAAATTTATATATAAAGAATGGGTTGACAAATTGCTTAGTGATCCATTAAAAGAAGATAATGGGTAATAAAATGACCAAAATTATCTTTGAGATTAACTGTTGAAATTGAAAATAATAAATAGGAAATCCCTCAGAATCTTCAAGAACCAATTTTTGTAATTCTTTATCTAGTTCTACTACAGGTAACATGGCATCAATGTTATAGATAAAAGATTTCTTGATATTATCAAGCCAATCAGATTGATTAATGATCATAAACATTCTCACCAATTTTAAATTTAATCTTAAATCCAAAAAGTTAACCCTATCAGATTGGATTTCATTGACGTTTAATGTTGTTAAACCATAAGTATAGGGAATTGCACTAATTATTGCATTCTCATCCTGGAAGTTTCCGTAATTATTTTGGTTGTTGGGATTTATTAAGAAAAGCTGTTCTCTCTCGTAAAAACCAACTTGAGTGTACTTAGAGTTAATTTGTTCTAAAGTATATATTAATTGATGTAGAGTTTTTAAAGTGATTTGCACTTTTTTGGGTTTTTGGTTAGCTATTTGTATGACGAGATAAATCATATCTTTATTATGATCTTCCTCATCCAGATCATGAGCAACAACAATAATTTTTTCAATGGAATATCGTTCAGATAATAAGTCCTCAAGTTTAACGTTCTGCTTAAACTTATCTTTGTTAAGGGATGAGCGACTTTCCAAGTAAGAGTCGACTCTATCTTTTTGTTTTTTAGAAATTTCATGAAAAGCAATAATTAAACCAAGTCCAAAAAATCTAAACCCCCACCAAAATGCTCTCATTCTATAATAACCAAACCCGTAAAACCATTTAGAAACCTTTAAAGTCAGGCAGTTGAAAATTACTTCTAAGTCCTGTGAATCTTCACGACTAGGAGAACACACTATCCTTTTCTCTACCTCTTTACGTCTATATAATAGTTCGTTAGCTATTCTATATCTTCCTAAACTTGTGGCAACATTAGCACTGTGTTCTAATGGTTGTAATAAAGCAAGTAATTTTTCAGATTGTGTGTCTTTATTTTCTCCATTTTTTTGTGTGTCTTGATTTTCTGAATTTATTGCATCCTGATACAGTAATTTAAGGCAGGTTAACAAAAAGATAAACCCTTCATTATTAACACTGTCAAATACTAAACTATTTAGCTTTAAATCACATTTAATCTCCCCTTCTTTTTTTTCTGACTCTTCGTCGTGGAATCTAGGAAAAACCTCAAATCTCTTAATTTTAGCGTTGGTGAGGTGTATATTTTTCATTAGTAAGTTAACTATTGGTTTCTCTGACAGACTATTCTTATCTTTAAACAGGTCAGTTGGCTTTTCACTGAGTTGAGGATAGTCTTTTCCAGGACCCTTAATAACGAAGAGAATTGTGTTGATTTGAGAATTCTTAAAATTAATTTTATCTATATTAGTCTTTTCACTAATTATAACTGCATCCCCAATTTCACTCCGTCCAGCAAAAAATTGGTGTTTCTCTCCGTTCTGACATTTCCCCTTATCAATTGTCAATTTTCTTAGATCAAGAGAATGTTTTATTTTTGCTAATTGTAAACTAACTATATGATAATACTGCGGAGCATCATTTGTTTCTGGCGGTGAATCTAAACCATTTTCACACTTAAAAACAGTCCCCTGCTTCTCCTTGTCAAATGATTTGATTGCTCCTAAATTTAAGTCTCCATCAATTGTAATTCTTTTTAAATCAAGGGCTCTGTTATACTCATCCTTGTCCTCATCATCCTTGTTATCATCATCCTTATTGCCATCAAGAATATAATAAAAGGTTGCACCACGAATATTTAAACTTCCTTGTATCCTAGCATTACTAAGTCTTAGGGGTTTATTAAATGTCGAACCATCTAAATATAAAGGATGCAAAAATATTGTGTTAAAAAATTTAACTTCTTCCTCAAACCTCGAATCTTCTAAATTTAGTTGTTTGTCAATAATTTGTGATGAAAAATCAACATTACCAGTAATAATTGCCTCTTTAATGGTGATTCTTTTGGGTAATGCTCCTTTAAAGGGATCTCTTAATAAAACTGTCTTTAAAAATTTAGCACTGATCTTTTTAGTCCCGCCAGAGTAGGTTAAGCTTTGACATTCTTCTATGTTTTTAAACTTATCTTCATATTTAGATATTAAATCATTATAATTGTTATTTCTTAGCTTTTTGACTTCCTCGACTTTCTCTTGAATCTTGCCCGTAATAGAGACAAGTTCTTCTTTATGATCTGCACTTACTTCATTTTTATTACCCTTTACAGAAGCCAACTTTTCTTTCAATTTTTTTACATTATCTTCTATATTTGTTAAATCATCTTTCATATCTTCTAACTCTTTTTTCATAGTTTCTAACTTAGATTTTTCTGAACCATTTGCAGTCCCTTCTGATGCCTCGTTCTGTTTAATTAAAGCCTGTTGTTTTTTAATTGAATCCTCTTTGTCTTTAGTTAATTTTTGTTTAATTACATAAATCATATTATCGAGAAAAATCCAAGAAAAAATTTTTTTATTTTTTTCATTTTCTTTATTTTTTTCACCTGAGACCGACGCTCCTTGTTCTGGTTCACAGGTAAATTCGGAATAATTATTCAAATTAGCTTCTTCTCCCCTACAAATCTTACTCCAAACCCAGTGTTCTGTTGATGTCCATGATTTTTCCGCTTCAATATACTCTTCTTGAATTGCATCAGGAGTATCTTTGTTGTTATCTAATACTAGACAAGGTTGACCAGGTAAGGCTTTAATCGAATGGGGGACAGAAAACTGAGGATAGTAAAACTCTTCTCGTGTCACAGGTGCAGTTCTCATCTCAAACTCTGCTCGCGTCACGGGTGCAGTTCTCATCATCTCCAAACTGCTCAACAAAGTCATTAAGATAACTGATGTTAGTTTTTTATAGGCTAACTGAATTTTATTCATTTTAATAAAACCAATAAAACCACACCATCCCTACTAAAATCCTAACATTTTGATTCCTTGGATAATTATAAGCTTAATGAATTGTTAACTTAAGGACTAAAACAAGACCTCCCAATACTGCTCGGTTAAGCCTAAAACCCTTGTTAAGACTGCATGGGAGTGGGGAGACCGGAGCAGGGAGAGAATATAATTAAAATTAAGCGTTGAGGTCTGATTCAAAAGAAAAAATGACAAAAGAACTTATTAGAAGCCATAAAGATTTGAAATCCTATCAAAAAGCTTTTTTCGCAGCTATGAAGATTTTTGAATTATCTAAAAATTTTCCTATCCTAAAGAAGAAAAATATTCTTTAACAGACCAAATTCGTCGCTCATCACGTTCTGTCTGTGCTAATTTAGCTGAAGCTTGGCGCAAACGTCGATATGAAGCAGCTTTCGTGGCGAAACTTAATGATAGTGAAGCCGAAGCAGCAGAAACACAAACATGGTTAGATTTTGCTGTAGAGTGCAAATACTTAGATTCCGAAACAGGTAAAGAATTATCAAGTATCTATGACGAAATACTGGCTATTTTAGTCAAAATAATCAATAATCCCTCACCTTGGTTATTAAAAAAGCGTTAATTGCTTTTTTCTCCGGTCTCCCTCCTCCCGCGCAGTTACAAAGAATTCTTTTGCTTAACCGAGCAGCATTGCAAGACCTCCCCATTGAGAAATAGGGAGGTATAACATTAGTTACGGCACTGAAAAAAACAATTATAGTTGCTTAACTTCAGAGACTAACTTAGACACAACATCTTGTGCGCTACCAAAGAGCATCATGGTTTTATCGTCGTAGAATAACTGGTTTTCTACCCCAGCAAACCCGGCACTCATACCCCGTTTAATAACGATGGTATGATGGGCTTTATCCACTTCTAAGATAGGCATTCCATAAATAGGACTGCTTTGATCTGCTCTGGCCGCAGGGTTAACCACGTCATTTGCCCCAATAACCAAGGCAACATCCGTCTGTTCAAACTCAGGGTTGATGTCGTCCATGTCGTACAACTGGTTATAAGGAACGTTGGCTTCTGCTAATAAAACGTTCATGTGACCGGGCATCCGTCCCGCAACGGGGTGAATCGCATATTTGACTTCCACACCCATTTTTTCGAGTTGGTTGGCTAACTCTCTGACGGTGTGTTGTGCTTGGGCTACAGCCATCCCATAACCGGGAACAATAACCACAGAACGGGCATACCCTAACATCATCGCCCCTTCTTCGCTATCGATGGAATGTACGACTTTATCGGTTGCCTCTCCTGAACCACCGGCAACGGTTCCGCCGGCACTACCGAAAGCACCGAATAAAACGCTGACTAAGGAACGGTTCATGGCTTTACACATGATTTCCGTTAAGATGATTCCAGAAGCACCCACCAACGCACCAGCGACGATGAGCATATTGTTCATTAAGATGAAACCAGCAGCACTGGCGGCTAACCCTGAGAAGGAGTTTAACAGGGAGATAACCACCGGCATATCCCCACCACCAATAGGCAGAACGAATAACACCCCAAAGACTAAGGATAGGCCCACTAACCCTAAAAAGAGTTCGGGGTTGGCTGGGTTGATGAACAGGTAAACACTACCAGCGATGAAAGATAAGAACAGGAGAATGTTGAAGGGCTGTTGTAGGGGGAAAGTCACAGGGGAACCACTGACTAACCCTTGTAACTTAGCAAACGCCAGTAAACTACCGGTTAAGGTAACACCGCCGATAAACACCCCTAAAATAGCGACTAAGGTAGCATCAAAGGGAACTTTATCCCCTGCATCTAATAACCGCCAAAACTCGCCCACGGCTACTAAGGCACTGGCCGCACCCCCTAAACCGTTGAAAATACCCACCATTTGGGGCATGGCTGTCATGGCTACTTTTTGAGCCGCGATCGCTCCGATAATGGACCCGACGATCACCCCCACGAGAATCATCTCGTAGTTGATCACGGATTGATTGATTAAAGTGGCAATAATAGCAAAAAACATCCCTACCGCAGCAATGATATTGCCTCGACGGGCGGTTGCGGGTGATCCTAACTGCTTCAACCCGACGATAAATAGGGCGGCAGCGACTAAGTAGGTCAGTTCGATCCCGGTGGTTAAACCGGAAAGAACGTCAGTACATAAGGTATCGTTCATCTTTAACTATGCTCCCTTCTTCTTGAACATTTGCAACATCCGGTCCGTTACCAAAAAGCCACCGACGACGTTAACGGTGGCTAAAACCACGGCAACTAACCCTAAAATGACGGTAATATTCCATTCTTTGGGTCCAGCAATCAGCAGGGCCCCTACCACAGCAATCCCGGAAATCGCATTGGCCCCGGACATGAGAGGGGTGTGTAGGGTGGGGGGGACTTTGTTGATCACCTCAAACCCCACAAAGGAGGCTAAGACGAACACCACTAAACCGATTAATAATCCCGTTGTCATACATTACTCCATTTCTAGGCTTGAACTAAGGTGGCGAGGGCGTTTTTAACCCGTTCGTTACGGATTTCTCCTTCGTAGGTGACGCAGGTCCCTGCTACGATGTCGTCTTCAAAGTTGAAGTCGATGGCACCGTCTTTAACCAAATATTTCACCAGGGTTAAGAGGTTTTTGGCGTACACTTTACTGGAGTCTACCGGTAGGGTAGAAGGTAGGTTCAACGGTCCAATAATGGTGACACCGTTGTAGTAAACGTCTTTACCGGCTTCGGTACAAGCACAGTTACCTCCCTGTCCGGCTGCTAAGTCCACAATCACCGATCCTGAGTTCATTTCTCCCACCATTTCTTCGGTGACGATCAAGGGGGCCCGTTTCCCTTGAACTTGGGCGGTGGTAATCACCACATCGGATTTTTTAATGTGTTCCGTTAGCACTTGACGGATTTTTTCTTGTGTGCTTTGGCCGACTTCCTTGGCGTAACCTTGGCTGGTGGCCGTGTCTTCTTCGATGGGGATCTCAATAAATTTCGCCCCGACACTTTGCACCTCTTCTTTCACTGCAGGCCGTACGTCAAAGGCTTCTACCACGGCCCCTAACCGTCTAGCGGTGGCGATCGCTTGTAACCCGGCTACCCCTGCACCGATCACTAACACTTTGGCCGGGGGAATGGTTCCGGCGGCGGTGGTCATCATGGGAAACAGACGGGGTAAGGAGGCCGCGGCGATCAGGGCAGATTTATACCCGGCAATATTAGCTTGGGAGGACAGCGCATCCATGCTTTGGGCGCGACTGGTACGGGGGATCATCTCCATGCTAAAGGCATTGATTTTCCGTTGGGCTAAGGCTTCCACCTGTTCGGGGTTGGCCAAGGGGTTGAGAAAACTGATCAAGGTGGCACCGGGTTTTAACCAGTTCATTTCCTCTTCTCCCTGTTGTTCCCCAGGGGGCGCGACTTTGAGGAGAATATCGGCAGACTCCCAGAGTTCTTTGGCGGAGTTGATAATGGTGGCCCCGGCTGCTTCGTATTCGCTATCAGCAAAATGGGCACCTTGGCCGGCCCCAGACTGTACCAATACTTCAAACCCTAACTTAATAAAGCGGGCGACAATATCAGGAACGAGGGCAACTCGCAATTCTCCTAAGTCACTTTCTTTTGGAACTGCGATTTTTAGCATATTTAACCTTCCTTGCTTTCGTTTATGGGTTAAAAGTTTGTTGTTAATATTTTCAGGGTTATTAACGGATTAAGAAGAAACCTTAAACTCTTCTTTGTTTTTGCTTCATCAATTGATTAACAATGATTAAGTACAATGACTTCATTGCATGAAGCGTTGGGTTGGGCTGAGTCATGAGTCTAAATTAAGCAGTGGTCGACAAACTGATAACCTTGTATTCAGAGCGTTATTAACCCTATGGTTTTGAGATAGCCTAATTTCACTTTTTACTCAGTTTAATGTAGATTTTTGCTCCTGTTTAAAAACTTAATTAATTTTTAACTGTGTATTTTGTCACCAGTTCTCGGCGTATCTTTGAACATAATCCGTGTTATGAAGCGAATTAAGTAGGGGTTAGTTAAACTTAACCCCCACCATAAATTTTATGTTTAATTTACGCTTTTAGAATTAGTTATGATTACTTTTTAACCTTAGCTAATTTACGCTTAAATCCTGTGGCAAAAGCGATCGCTGTTCCTGCGCCGAGAATGGTTAAAGGTTCGGGAACGGGTTCAATTTGTCCTCTAACTTCTCCACCACCAACTTTGCTGGTGTGAATATTAATATACAATCCACCGGCGAATAAATCATCAAGATAGGGAGTTAAGGCTTTACTGGTAGCAGGATCTGTTTCACAACCATCATCGGTACAAGCATCTGCATCACTCCAGATTCCACTGACAACAATAGGATGATTTCTACTAGCAAAATCAGCGTCAGCATCATCATAGGGTCCATAAATATTTAAGACATGAAAAGGACTTGCTTCATCAGCAAAACCAGTATGAAAATGGATTTTTGTTACTGTTCCATCTTCTTCACTATCTAATGCTGCATTATCAAGATTAATGGAGTAATATAATTCAGTTTGTGCTGCATTTAAGTACAAATCAGCAAAACCGGTTATGGAAGAACCAATGGGAGTGGGAACAATATTACCACCATTAATGGTTGACTTAAACATTGTACCAGTTTGCATTGTCGCAGCTTGAACAGCATTAGTCATGCCAAGGGTAGCAGCAAAAGCTAATGCGCCAATAATTGTTTTATTCATAAGTGAAAATAGAATTTTGAAGATTTACGCCTCCCAATATAGCGAAGACAAACCCAAACAAAACACATTTTTCCTAAAAGAATTATGAAGATTAAAATTGCACTTTGACTCGTATCTTTTGTTACGATTACTGATTAATTTCATTATTAAGGTTTATTTAATTTTATTTGATCAAAGCTATGTTTTACTCTAGAAGCAGTTTCTTCTGGTTTTCCTGAGAGGGGAAAAACTAACACGCTATCAATATTTTTATTGTTAGCAAGTTCCTCTAAACGATGTAATTGTTGATCGGTTATGGCAATACCATCGTATTTTTTGGCATAGTTTAATTCGGCTTTAAAATTCTTTTCGTTATAAGCTTGAATAAATGCTCTATCAATTGACCAATTTTCCCAGTCAGCAGCAAAGTATTTTTTTGACCAATAAGGGTTATGATGACTAATATCAAAACTCACTGAAGGATTGGCTTTTTTAGCCTCTGATATCATCTTTTGAGTAAACTGAGTTAATTTATCGGTTCGATCAACTTTTCCAGGTAAGTCTGCATGATACCCTAAATAATCATCCCATTGAATTGCATCAATTTGAGGATATTTTTTGACGAATTCAGCGACAATATTAGTGAAAAAATTAGCAATTTCTGGCACTTCTACATCGAGGACATAATGTTCAATATTACTATAGGTTCTATCTACCCCAGGAACCAACCATTTATTCTCAATGGCTTTATCAAAAATGGGACTATTTTTATCTATTTTTATCCCTTTTTCAAAGTAAGCATGGACTTCCATTCCCTGCTTATGTGCCTCATCAATTAACCAATTTAACCATTGGGGATTAAATTGATTAGGACAGCTATTATAACCTAATGTTTGCTGCATCACTTCACTATTATACATGGTGCAACCATTCCCCCAAACTCCATGAATAATGGTATTAAATCCTTGGCTTTTATAATACCTAACTCGTTGCCGAATAGTTGACTCATTGGCATTATTAGTCACTTGATAGCGACTTAAATAAATGCCTCTAATTTTTTTCTTTTCCCAAGGGGTTAATATTTTTTCGGGAGGTTTCTGTATCTCAGGTTTAACAGTTTGATTGGTTTGCTTTTCTAGACTATTATTATTATTAGGTTCAACAGGAGTTTTTTGAAGCTCACTATTATTGCTTGGTTGAGATTCTGTGATGACAGGTTCAGAGTTCGGGGTTTTGTTTGATGTTATAGTATTTTTTTCCGCATTTTCAATGGGAATCGGTAAATTAGGATACTTATTTGACAATTCAATGAGGACTGAATTATTAGCAATAAAAGGTGGCAAAGGATACTTATTTTTGATAAACAACCACCAATAACTACCCCCAACGATTAGGGCAAAAATGAACAATTCTACTAAACAGCCAAAATCAAAAAGAGACGATTTTTTATTGTCATTATTGGACATAATTACCAAGTGATAAATTTACCTAAAATATCTAAATTCTAGACAAATTTTTCCTCCAAGAAGGCGACATTTTTACTCAACTATTGTTTTAGTTTATTTCTCAGAATTCTCTCAAATTTTTATCAAGTTTCTTGATGATTGTGACCCTAGGTAATTATTTACACCTCGTTTGTGTTAAAAAATCAAAAAACAAGACATCAAACAAACTCAACAGTTTTTCAATCAATAGATTAAAAAATCATTAATTTTAGAGACTAAATTACATAATTGTTTTTAGGATACCTCTAGTTGAACCAGATGGTAATCAATATTTATGAAAAGAAAAGAATTTATTGCCTTACTATTAGTAAGTTTTGTGACAGCTTGCACTACATCGACTGTTAATCAACAAGATGCTTCTAAAGTCACTTTAACGGTATCCGTTGCTTCTAGTGTGCAAGATGCGATGAAAGCGGTACAACCCCTTTATCAAGAAGAAAACCCTAATGTAGAAATTATTTATAATTTTGGTTCATCGGGTTCCCTGCAACAACAAATCGAACAAGGTGCGCCCACAGATATCTTTATTTCTGCTGCACCTAAACAAATGAATGCACTACAAGATAAGGATTTATTATTAACAGAAACTCGTAATAATTTACTGGAAAACAATATTGTTTTAGTGACATCAAAAGATAGCTCAGAAACCGTGACGTTTGAAACCTTATCCACTGCAAACTTAGATAACATTGCTTTAGGTAACCCCGATAGTGTGCCAGCTGGCCAATATGCGAAGGAAGTATTAACTTCATTAAAATCCTACGATAAGTTAACACCAAAATTAGTTTATGGGAAGGATGTTCGTCAAGTTCTTTTCTATGTAGAAACGGGAAATGCTGATGCGGGTATTGTCTATAGTACCGATGCAAAAATTTCTGATAAAGTAACAGTAACCGCTACTGCACCCAAGGGCAGCCATTCTGCTATTGTCTACCCTATTGCTGTGGTTAAAGAAAGTAAAAATCCTGAAGAGGCAAAGAAGTTTATGGATTTTTTACTGGCAGAAAAAACTCAATCTGTCTTTAAAGATTATGGATTTACTCAACCAGAAAACCAATAAATAGTAGAGGGAGTAACAGCCATGTTTTTTAGGCTTTTTGTACTCCCTGATAATACTTTTTTTATTAATGATTTCAGTTTATGGGTAAGGCTAAATGACTAAAAGTTCAATAACAGCAGCTACAAACATAGCAAAAACACTTACTTTCAATAGACCAATGACATCATTATCCCTAGTGTTAGTCACTTGATTATCATTACCCTGTAAATGGCCATAAACATTCATTGCCCCCATCATAAAGAATAACAGGGATAATAAATCCATCCCTTCGCCTTGTTTCTTTTGGGAAGAAGTTGCTTGACTGTATTTATACTTATCCATTACTCGTCACTCCATAAATATTAGCGATCGAAGGTGCTTTACGCCTTCCATAACATCATGGTATCAAATGTAAATTATTCTTGCAACTATTTGACAATAAGCGTTATTTATGGTAAGAATAATGCTCGATTTTTGATTGATTTCCCGTCTTACTACTGATATTTAGGATAAACTTGTTAACAAATAGGAAAAAAATGCGACTTATCAACGATATTGTTAAAATTCCAGCCATTGATCATCACTGTCATAATTTATTGCAACCTAAATATATCAATAATGCTAGTTATATCAGTGCATTTACAGAAGGAAATGATCCTGAAATTTTGAATTATCATGCTCATTATACCTTGTTTTTTAGGCGGAGTTTAAGGGATATTAGCGCATTATTAAACTGTGATCCCACAGAAGAATCAATTATCAAAACTCGTCAAACATTGGGAATAGAGGAATTAACTAAAAAATGTTTTAATTCTGCCAATTTAGGGAGTATTTTTTTAGATGATGGCTTTTTACCCAATTTTATTTTTCCTTGGCAATGGCACCGACAGTTTACGTCAGTTTTGAGATTAATTAGGTTAGAATACTTAGCAGAAAATTTGATTAATACCATAAACAATTTTGATGAATTTTTAGACCAGTTTAGACAAACCATAGAATCAAAATCCTCTGAGGTCATAGGATTAAAAAGTATTGCTGCTTATCGTAGTGGTTTAACCATCGAAGCTATCCCTAAAGCAACAGCTGAACTGAGATTTAGACAAATAAGACAAGATAATACTAATCAAAAGATTCACTTAACTGATAAAATTTTAATTGACTTTTTACTGGGTATCGCCTTAGATATTGCTGCTGAGAATAAGCTACCTATTCAGTTTCATACGGGGTTTGGCGATCGCGACTTAGATTTAAGATTTAGTAACCCCTTATGTTTACGTCAACTATTAGAAAATCCTCGATGGAAAGAGGTTCCTATTATTCTTCTACACGCTTCTTATCCCTATACCAAAGAAGCGGGATACTTAGCTTCAGTTTACCCTCAAGTTTATCTGGATTTTGGCTTAGCGATTCCTTTTTTAAGTATCGAAGGAATGAAACGAGTATTGCAGGAATTATTAGAATTAGCACCCACCACAAAAATTTTATATTCTTCTGACGCTCATAATATCCCAGAATTATATTATTTAGGAGCAAAATGGGGTCGTCACTTATTAGCTGAAGTCTTAGAAAAATCCGTTAAAAATGGAGATTTAACCGAGTCAGAAGCCCTAGAAATAGCTATCAATATCTTACAAGGTAACGCTAAGCGAATTTATCCTTATCCTGAGAACTTAGCACAGAAATAATAACACCCACTAAAATAATAATAGCCCCAATTAATACTAAAGTTGAAGGAATTTCCTTAAAGAGAATAAACCCTAAAAAGCTCGAACCAATGGGTTCAAATAGAATAGCTAAAGTCACTAAAGTTGGTGATATCCAACGCACTGACCAATTAATGCTAGTATGACCAATTAATTGAGAAAAAATAGCCATTAAAATAACATAAAAATATACAGAATTAGGATAATTTGTATAACCAGAACCAAAGATAAATGGTAAAGGAAAAAGAAGCAGAGCAGCTATGGTATAAACTATGACACTATAACTAGCAATTTTTAATCCTTGCTGTTGGGATAACTTACCGAAAATGAGATAAAAACTAACAAAAAAAGCTCCCATCAAAGCTAAGGTATTACCTAATATGGGTTGACTGTCTGAGCTATTGATATTACTATCTCCTATGGCAATTAAAATACCCCCAAATAAGGCAATAATAATCCCCAAAATTGTTGATTTTTTCAGCTTTTCTTTAAACCAAAACCAGGACAAAAGAGCCACCCAAATTGGATTAGTTGTGACTAAAGTCGTTGAAGCAGCAATGGAAGTAAAGGATAAAGAAGTAATCCAAGAAACAAAATGCAAGGCTAAAGAAACCCCCGCACCAATGGCATAATAATAGGCTTGAGGAGTCACCTTATTTTTGACAACAGTTCCCCAAGCAGGCAGTAAGACAACTGAAGCAATAAGTAAACGAGAAGCTGCTAAAAAAAGACTAAACTCTAATCCCAATGTTCCCGAAGCTTGTAGGGCAAGACGGATGAAAATTGCAGTGGAAGAAACCGATAAAATGCCAAGGGTTAAAATAAAAGTAACTTGCCAGAGTGGAGGCGATCGCATTAATTTTAAAGAGTCATTAGAAATCAAGGTTATATTTATATTTTGTAACACAAAAACCAAGGGAGTGAGGAAAAATGTTACAATAAACAAGGTAAACAAGTTTTAACCCTAGTTAAACGCCACGAAAAACAACCGAGGGTCAGACATAATTTGGGGGGATAATACCATGAATCGTCGCTTTCATGATCGCACAGAAGCTGGACAACAATTAGCTGACAAATTAGACTCTTATAACAATCAAAAGAATACGATTGTGTTAGCATTGCCCAGAGGAGGCGTTCCCGTTGCTTACCCCATTACTCAACAATTAAATCTCCCCCTAGATATCTGTTTAGTGAGAAAATTAGGGGTTCCTGAACGTCCCGAACTGGCCATGGGTGCGATCGCTTTAGGAGGGGTAAGAATTCTGAATACAGATATCATTAATTGGTCAAATATATCCCCTCAAATAATAGAACAGGTCACCCAAAAAGAACAACAAGAATTACACCGTCGAGAACAAGTTTATCGTGGAGAGCAACCCTTTCCTAAAATTTATAATCAAACGGTTATTTTAGTCGATGATGGTATTGCTACCGGTTCAACGATTAAAGCAGCGATCGCAATTATTAAAAAACAACAGGCCAAAAAAATTATCGTTGCTGTTCCCGTTGCCCCTCCGTCTGTTTGCCAGGAATTAAGCCATGAAGTTGACGAAGTAATTGCTATCAAAAAACCAGAACATCTCAATTCCATTAGTCTTTGGTACGATGATTTTTCTCAAACCACCGATGAAGAAGTCTGTAGTTTATTGTTTCTTTCTCATCAATATTGTTTGACTCATTAAAACGTTAATATTAAGGACAAAGAATAAATATTAAATTACTTATCAGTTTGAGAGGATATTAAAGGGATAACTCGATTTCCTAAGTACGATCAAAGTAGAGAAGAAACTCTCGTAAATAACCTCCTAAAGCAGTTGAGGTGAGAGATATGATGACGTTCACACAAAAACTATTTTCTGTTGCTGGACTATCAACCTTCATGACCTTGTTAATGAGTGCGGGAATGGTTCAAGCAGTCCCCACCTGTTATATGGTTAATCAGGCCGGTCAAACGGTTGATTTATCCTATATGTGTAATCAAAACAACCCTAGCACTCAACCCCAAGCAAGCCAACAAGCAGAACGCACTTTCAGTCGTCGAGTTCCTGTTGATAATCCAACGTTTCAAGAATCTACCCTACCCTATACTGATTTTTACACTTATGATCTTCAGCAAAGACGAAACGGAAATGACCATAACATTGTGCAAGAGGCCAGCTATTATAATCGGTTGTTAGAGTTTCCTAGGAGTATGCCAAGAAGAAGGGTATTCCCAAGACAAGTACCTTTAATGTCTGAAATCGATGCCGAAATCTTGGGTCGGTAAGCACTCTTTTAGTCATCTGGTCAGACTGGTAAGCCTGTCCCCATGCCAAAATGTTAAGGACAAAGAATAAATATTAAATTACTTATCAGTTTGAGAGGATATTAAAGGGATAACTCGATTTCCTAAGTACGATCAAAGTAGAGAAGAAACTCTCGTAAATAACCTCCTAAAGCAGTTGAGGTGAGAGATATG
>JASJBX010000123.1 GCA_030066295.1 Crocosphaera sp. | reverse complement strand
AGTTGTCCGCAAATTTCTAAAATATCTTTGTTTTCTAAGTTCAATTCCTTTGATAAATCGTAAATTCTGACTTTGTGTGCGTTGTTCATCCACTATCCCCCTGACTAGGTTTTGGCTACTGTAATGGTTGGAGTCGCCTAGAAAGACGACAGATAAGCTCTTGGGTTGAGCTATGGGTTTGAAGTTTGATAATCATAATGATGAAAACAATGTTCTCTCCTATGCTAACGATAATAGTTGGTTTTGCCTCTAAAGTTTTTCCGAAATTTTCTCAGACAATGAGGGTAAAAATTAGGGGTCTGAGGGAGACTTTCCTAACCGTTCCCATAGTTGTTGATAGATGGTTTCGGGGATAGAGGCTTTGAGTCTCCGTCCTAAACGGTTTTTCTGGGTGGCGAGGGTTAAACAGCTTTTCTTCGGACAAAGATAAGCTGATCTGCCCATACCCTGATCTAATTGTACCTGGCGAGATGGATAGACTCGTACAATTCGCCAAAATGCTTCTTTGGGCGCAATACGGCCACAACTGATACAACGTCGATAATTAGGTTTCATGGCAGTTTCTCTGGACACAGAACACAAATTCTCCCGTTGTCAGGGTTCCGAAACAGAAGGGATGGGTTTCCCTCACGACAAGGTTGAATTGTCTAACTCCTCCAACGGGTTAAGATCGGCATTTTCCTCTTCTCTGGTGGGGGTCATGGTATCTGGTTCCATGGTTTCCTCTTCGTTGTCTAGTTGGGCTTCTAATTGTCTTTTCTCGGCTTCGGCTTTATAGAGGACAATATCTTTGATATCAATTTTCCATCCGGTTAAACGGGCGGCTAAACGAACGTTTTGGCCCTCTTTTCCGATGGCTAAACTCAGTTGATCTTCGGCCACTAAGACTAAGGCGTGACGTTCTTCTGCATTCAAGAGAACTACTTCATCGACCCGGGCTGGACTCAAGGCGTTGGCAATGTAGGTGGCCGGGTCGGGGGACCAGCGAATCACATCAATTTTCTCCCCTCTCAGTTCGTTAACCACTGCTTGAATACGAGAGCCCCTAGCCCCAATACAGGCCCCCACCGGGTCTACATCCCGTTCTAGGGTATCCACGGCAATTTTGGTTCTGGGCCCGACGTAACGGGAGGGAGGGTTGGCTTCTCGAGAGACGGCTACAATACGGACAATATCTTCTTCAATTTCCGGTACTTCCACCGAGAACATATCCACCACTAAACCTGCGGCGGCACGGGAAACTAATAATTGAGGTCCGCGATGGGAGCCTTCTCTAACTTTTTTCAGTAACACTTTAAAAGAGGCATTAGCCCGGTAATTATCGTTGGGAAGTTGTTCTCGTTTGGGTAAAATAGCTTCCACTTCGGGCTGGCCAAAAGCACTTTGTACCGCGACAATGATGTCTTGTCTTTCAAACCGCAGCACTCTGGCGTTGAGGACGGTTCCTTCTAATTCGTGAAATTCTTCTTGAATTAGTTTACGCTGTTGATCCCGTAATTTTTGGAGAAGCACTTGTTTGGTTTGAATGGCGGCCATGCGACCAAAATCTTTTTGTTCTGGGGTCACATCTAACACCACTTCGTCCCCTAGTTGGGCCTCCAATGCCACTTCTTGTACTTCTTGTAGGGAAATATGGTGATCGGTATTCTCCACTTCTTCGACAATTCTTTTGGTGGATAAAATGCGAAATCCTTCTTCTTCCGTATCCAGTTCTACCTCAAAATTATCAAAATATTCATCATAAAATTGTTGGCGATCGAGATTTTGGGAACGACGAAACCGCTCATACCCTTTGATTAAAGCTTCTCTGAGGGCTTCTTGAACGGCTGATTTAGGTAAATTATGCCGTTGACTAATTTCTTCGATCATCTGGGTTAACCCCGGTAAACTCACTAATGACATATTAAGAACACCTCCTAAATGTATTCAATTTTGGTTAGTCTGCTAATTGCACTTGAGTAATGACAGAACAAGGAATGGCGATCGCTCGTCCTTTCTGATTGAGATAAACAGCCTCTTGATCTCGTCCTTGTAATCTTCCCTGCCATTCTTTTTTGTCCTTATAAGGGGGATCGGTAATCACATTGACCGTAAACCCCTTAAAGGCGATAAAGTCCCGTTCACTGCTTAAATTTCGGGAAATCCCAGGACTAGAAATTTCTAGAACATAAGCCCCTGGCATAACGGCAGCTTCGTCTAAGACAGTTTCCAGGGCGCGACTCACTTGTTCACAGTCATTTAAACTGGTATCACTGACGGGGTTACGAATATCTATTCGTAAGACGGGAGGACGTTGATTGGTTTGAAACACCACGTCCACTATTTCTAACCCCATTTTTTGGACAATGGGGGCGGCTAAATCCATAATTTCGGGAATCAAAGGATGAGTCATCGCTCAAACAATAAAAAAAAGCGGGTTTCTGCCCCACTCCCTTCAAATGTCAATCAATTGGGAATACACACTGGTAAATGTGCTTCAGATTATTAGTTTAGCAAATCTTGTCCCACATCAAACTATTCAAGGTTAAGTTGAGTGTGGGGGGTGAGGGAAGAATTGATATTGTGAGCCTAAAAAAATAATCTCTCCGAAGAGAGACTTGTGAAGTACCCCAACTTGCTTGGCTGAAGTTGGGACTTCCCAACAACAACTCAACTCAAGGACGGTTTTATTCGTCGATTTTAGATGGGGACTGGGCAAAAATTGCTGTTCAAGCCCTTGCATTCATCCCTAACCGATAGAGGATAAGGGAATTCTGCCCAACATTCGGTTAAAATCATTATCGAGGATGATCCTTCAACGGGTGACTTGTTCTACTAAAGCCATCACATCACTACGACTCAGTTTTTCTTTGCCCAAAGCCATCACTTCTAAGGTTCCATGAGCTAAGGCTAAGGGAATTTTACAAAAATCTAAAGCCGGCCCTGGACCGAGGGACTGGGTATAGCGATCGGCTAATTTGAGATTATAACGGGCATATTGATGCACATCTTCAATTTTCCAGCCTTGAGGCACAAAATTCACCCCACGGCGTAAATCTTCGCGATGGTTTCGGACAATATTCACCGCCTGTAGTCCTCTACCAAAGCCGATGGCATATTGACGACTGGTTTGGGTGCCATCGTACCAAGCCCATAAATCGGATAGTAGGAGTCCCACCGCCCCGGCAACACTGAATGTATATTGGTCTAAATGGGCTTTGGTGCGAATCGTCCAGTTATTTTCGGACCAGTAGGCCATGCGATCGGCCATAGAAGCTGTAGCATCCCAGACACGGGGGGCGATGGTGCCAGGGGCTAACATCGCCCATTGTCCTAAGCGGAGACTGACATCGGGTAAACAATGATGATAGGGAACCAATCCCGCAGAAAAGTCCTCGATTCCTGACGTTTCTACCGCAGCTTGTAAATTCAGGCTCATTTGTCGCAAGATTTTGGCTTTGGTGAAGTTATCGAGATCAGGGTGATCCTCAACTTCATCAATGGCCCGCATACAAAGATAAGCAGAAGCCACAGCATCCTGTAAACTACCAGGAAGACGACTAATGGGAATATAAAAGGTTCGACTGGTTTCTCTAAGGGTCTTTAGGGCATTATTGCGTAAATTCATTAATTTCACTCCTCACGCCAACTTTAAGCATTAGCATACACTTACTTATCTGTGAGATCCCACTAAACTATTGTGAAGTTCCTGACAGACGGAATTTGGGGATTGTATCATGAGAGTTAGAACGTAGGACGGTATTTTTATAAAGATGGTGTCCATTGTATTATGGTTCGCTAAAATTTGCCGTAATTATCTGAGTTCTGGGTTAGGGGTTTAGGGTTCGGCCTTCGATAAGACAAGAATCTCCCGATTTTTAATCGGGAGATCAAACCTCACGGTTAGCAGTTGCAGTTATAAGGAATTATGCTGAATGAACCGTATTGGTAAACTGTCCAAAGAGTTCACAAAACTCTTCATAGCTGATGTGCTTGTCCTTATTACTATCAGCTAACCTGAGCATTTCTTCTATTTGTGCATCCGATAAGCTAACATCAATATCCCGCAAACATAATCGTAATTCTTCGAGATTGATACAACCAGAATTATCCACATCAAAACGGCGGAACCTTTTTAGCAATACCTCTTGAGGATGTTCGGTTAACTCTTGGTGCAGTAAGGTGGTGAAGTCTGAAAAGGAGATAAATTTACTACGAGGGGTTCCCGTAATCATATCCATGACTTCTTGTACTCGTTCGGCAGAATAAGAACGACCAATGGCTCTCAATAAGGAGTGTAACTCGACGGCAGAGAGACTATCGTTACCGTCTTTGTCAAACTTATTGAAAGTGTTACGGTAAAAGGCCATCTGTTCGTCGCTAATTTCTCCTAGGTTACAAGAGGGATTGATTTCTCCTTTGGCCAGAGCATCTAAATGTTCAATGGCACTCAAGGTATAGGCCATGGTTTGCCATAATTGATGAGGATTAGCGTGCAATAAGATGTCTTTTTCTTCTTGAGAGCTAATGGAATATTCTTCCCGTATTTCCTCAATTGAGCGTATCTCTTCAGGAGATAATTTATTGAGTAGCTCATTGAAAGAGTCAAAGGGTTTTTTCCCTGTCATCACATCAAACAAATCTAAGACAATTGCTTGATGGGGATGTTCCCTGGAAGACTCCATAATGGTTTCGAGTAAAGCTTGACGATAGCTTTCTTGACGCAACCAATCTTCATGGTTCTGGTGATGTTCGATATCAACGAGGAAGGGATCTTCCACTTCTAATTCTGTTAACAATAGTTCGTGTTCTTGATCCGTAATATTGAGTTCTAGACGCATTTGGCGCATCATCTCAAGACTACTACTACTGTTAGCATAACCTTCGTTGATGGATTCTTTGAGAACCCCTTTATAAGCTTCGATTTTCTTCTCTTTATCGAATCCAGGTAGCACTTTGGCTAAGACATACACTTCATCAGCAGTGAGATCGTCTAACGCTCTACCATCGAGGAATTGAGAGACATTGAGCTTGAGTCGGTTGAGTTGTTTCCGTAGTCTGGTGGCTAAACTTTCCCGTTGATAACGGTAGGGATTTCTGAACCAAGTTCGATACAACCAAACTCCACTAAAACCCGCCATTACCACTGGGAATAGATATCTCAGGGGAGGAGGTAACATCCGCACAAAGTTACTGCCACCAAAGATGAAGAAAAAGTTAAAGATAAAGAAGGTCAACACAGTAAACATTCGGTGACGAACCACTTCGGTACTCACCAATTTATGGTTACGGAAAAGATATCCTTTATACAATCTTTCGATTTTGCAACCGAGATAATAACCGGCTAAGCCAAATAACCCAATGGTCAACGGAACCGCTACCAGTTTGGGAATGGGAATCAAATTGCCAAAGATATAAAATCCAGGGTTAAATAAAGTGGCCAGTTGGTTCTCTTGGTGCGCCCAAGCAGCAGAGATTAAATATTCCCAATTCCCTGCAAATAAGAAAGGATAGACGAAATAACCAACAGTTAGCCCAACATAGGCGTAATACAGCCATTGTTGTTTGGGATGGGTGACATTATCCCAATAAGACCGTTCTGCATCAATATCCATACAGGGACTATGACAAGCAACACAAGCACTTTGTTCTTTACCTTCTGCGTTGACGGTACGACACATGGATTGAGTGACCAATTGACGATCGCCAGTGTGGGCCCGACTATTGAGTAAACCTCTGGGTTCAGCAAACACCTGTTCTACTGGGGCCATGGGACAAATAAATTGACACCAGGATTTTCCGGCGAAAAAGTAATTGACCACAATGGCTGAGGCAATGGTTCCTAGCAAGAATAGTCCCAAAGCAAGGCGGTTAGAATTGACAAAGAGAATTCTTGCGCTAATTCCCACAAAGAACAAGACCATCTGTAAGTAAAGATGATTCTTCGCTAACCAAGAATCGGGATCAACTTTGATTAATTCATGGCGAACTTTCCCGGTTTGAGCGTTAACCTTTTTTCGGGTCCGTTGAATCCCTAATGCGCGGGGAATCTGGGACATAAACGAGAGGGGACAAATACGCCGCCAAGCGTCATGGCCAAATACCATCAGCACAAATACACCCGTGGGAACAATTAAGGCCCAAAACATAATCGCGCCAATGGGATAAGGTTGTTCTGGCAAACATTGTCCTTGGACTAAGACACAATCATAAGGCGTAATATTACTGATACTGAGGGGACTCCAGCTATTTTCTGGTAGGGTTAACCAATAGGAAATAGGGTCATAAAATAAGGAGGTAATAAGCAATAACCAACCTAATGCGAGAACCCACCGCACTTGGTGCATATAGCGTTCCGGAACTTTCGCAAACATAATTCTGAATAACTTGTAACGTAGTTTCTAGGTAGCGATCAGAACAAATACCAGTGATAGTTATAGGATTTTCAATGGTTTGATCACATTGATATCCGAATCAACTCCTAACTGTTTCTATCTTCAATCATTGTGAAAAAAGATTTTGTAAGGAAAGTGTCAAAATGCCCTTTTTGCTTAATATTTTTTAATCTTTTGTGGTTAAAATTATCTATTTTTTTTTGATTAAATTTTAGTATTTTGTGATAGTTTATACATTTTATTTTTTTGTTTTGTAGAACAAAATGAATGCGCTGAAAAGAATGTTTACCTATTACCCGTTCCCTTTAACATGGAGACTGTTAAAATGGACTAGAGATAATAGGAGTAGAATAAGTGGCCGTTAAAATTGGTTTACTGGGTTTAGGAACGGTGGGAACGGGAACCGCACAAATTTTACTCGATCCCACGGGAAGAAATCCCTTGTTAGGAGACATCACCATCAGTAAAGTTGGGGTGCGATCGCTTGATAAACCCCGTCAAGTGCAATTCACGGAAGGGGTGATCACCACAGATTTAGAAAGTATTGTCAATGATCCAGACATTGCGATCGTTGTCGAATTATTAGGGGGACTCGAACCCGCGCGATCGCTCATTTTACAAGCTATTGCTAACAAAAAGCACGTGGTTACCGCCAATAAAGCGGTTATTGCCCGTCATGGGGATGAAATCTACGCAGCAGCTAACGAAGCAGGGGTTTATGTCCTTCTAGAAGCTGCCGTCGGCGGTGGTATTCCCATCATTAAACCCCTTAAACAGTCCTTAGGGGCCAACCGTATCACCAGTATTATCGGCATTGTTAACGGTACAACTAACTATATTCTGACCAAAATGACCACCGATGGGGCAGATTTTGGGGAAGTTCTCACGGAAGCGCAACAATTAGGTTATGCTGAGGCCGATCCCACTGCCGACGTAGACGGGTTAGATGCTGCTGATAAAATCGCCATTTTGGCCTCGTTGGGGTTCGGGGGACGGGTTAAACGGGAAGATGTCCACTGCGAAGGCATTCGTCAAGTGACAGCTGCCGATATTACCTACGCCGAGCAATTGGGTTTTGTCATTAAACTATTAGCGATTGCCAAAGGAACAGAAGGGGGAAACTCCCAACAACTGCAACTAAGGGTTCATCCCACTTTGGTTGCTAAAGATCATCCCCTAGCTAATATCAACGGCGTTTATAACGCGGTGTTAGTGGAAGGAAACCCCTTGGGACAAGTGATGTTCTTTGGACCGGGGGCCGGGGCCGGACCGACGGCCAGTGCGGTGGTTTCCGACATGATGAATATTGTGGCCATTCTCAAAAGTAGTGGAGTCAGTACCACCCTTGATCCCCTCTTAAGTTGTGAGCATCAACATTTTTGTCAAATTACTCCCATCGAAGCCATTGATACTCGGTTTTATGCCCGTTTCCTCACCAAAGATTTACCTGGGGTGATTGGTCATTTAGGGACCACTTTTGGCAACCATCACGTGAGTTTAGAGTCAGTAGTACAAATTGGCTTTCAAGGGGAACTTGCTGAGATTGTGGTCGTCACTCACCATGTCTGTGAAGGAAACTTCCGCACTGCCTTGGATGAAATTCGTAATTTAGAGGCGATCGATAGTATTCCTAGTATTTTACGGGTTTTATAGCAGTTTTCATAATTATGAGGTTATAGTTTTGAGGCAGGAGTTAGCTGTCCTCATAAGTGCGAAAAATGCTATATAGAAGGGTAAAAAGTCAACAATGATGGGGTCTGAGGAGAAAGTACGCTTTTTTTTAGCCGAAACTAGAGGGTTGAAAGCAAGGTATGTCATTGCTTGGTGGTTTGTGATGTCCTGGTTTTCTCCTGTATCGCTGCTTGCTCAACCCTCTTTATCAGAACTGTGTCCCACCCCTATTTTATCCCGTTTACAGCGTCATCGGGTTGTTTCAGGAGAAACCATCGAAAGTATTGCCCAACAGTATAATTTAGTTCCTAGAACGTTGATCGGGGTTAACCCTAGTTTAGAAGCAAGACAAGTCCAACCGGGTCAAGAACTTTTAATCCCTCCGTTTAATGGGATAAAGGTTACGGTTCCCAATGGGGCCACCTGGCAAGACTTAGCCACTGCTTACGGTATTCGGGCCGATGTGTTATTTGAGGTGAATGGTTGTGTGGAAACCCCGAAAGTGGTGTTTATTCCTGGGGTTAACTGGCAACCCGGACAACGTCCCTCTCAAGATAATTATACTGGGTTGAGGGGTTATCCCTTGCCAACGGTGGCACAGGTGGGGTTAAGTTATGGATGGCACGTCGAACCCAATACAGGAGAGTCTTTTTTTCATGGGGGAATGGATATTTTAGCGGAAGAGGGAACCCCTGTGTTAGCTGCGGATGGGGGTGAAGTGGTTTATGTGGGCCAAGAAGGAAATTATGGCTTTTTGGTCATTGTCGATCATGGTAATGGACGACAAACCCGTTATGGTCATCTTAGTCGTTTTGGGACTCGTATTGGTCAGTCGGTACAAGTGGGGGATGTGATCGGGTATGTGGGAACCACGGGACGACCGGATATTTTAAACCCTCATTTACATTTTGAAGTGCGGTTTAAATCTCCTGTGGGTTGGGTAGCGCAAGATCCCCAAATTCATTTATCTCGGTTCTGATATGATAGTCATAGTAATTTAGTCTTTCAACGCAAGAATGAAATCAGTATGTTAGATTCTACCCATATTTCCTTTCTAGAAGCTCAAAAAAAGCTTTTAACCCTCATGGAACAAGTGAATGAATCCCATCAACCTGTAACAATTACTGCTGAAAATAATAATGTCGTTTTAGTCAGTGAAGAAGATTGGAAATCTCTCCAAGAAACTCTTTATTTAAAATCAATTCCGGGTATGTGGGAATCTATTGAAGAAGGAATAAATGAACCAATTGAAGACTGTTCAGACTCTCTTCCTTGGTAATGAATTTATGTCTTGGAAGTTAAAGTATTCCAAACAAGCACAAAAAGACTCTATTAAAATAGCTTCCACTGGACTTAAAGGGAAAGTATCAAGAATTTTGGAAATATTAGCAGAAAATCCCTATCAATCTCCACCAAGTTTTGAGAAACTGAAGGGAACATCATCTCCTGTTTTTTCTCGTCGAATTAATATTCAACATCGTCTAGTCTATCAAGTATTCGAGAATGAGCGGATTGTCAAAATTTTACGGATGTAGACACATTATGGAGAATGATAATATTATTTAGGATATAGGCTCAATTTTAATAACTTTTCGCTCAATTTTTTCTTCTCCTGTTGCTGGATGAATAGACGTTATTTGTTCAAAGGTTACAATATATTCATGCTCAATAGTTAGGTCAATATCTTCGTTATTTTCATCTTTTAATGCAGATTCTAAAATATCTCCTCGATATTTTTCTTGATTATCATAACTTAAAATTTCAAGATAATTACGATTACTTTTACTAGCGGATAGTAATTTTCCTCGGACTATGATTTCTTCCGGATTTTCTGTTTCCATTTTGTTAATAAAGTCAATGGTGGTAACTATATTTTCATAACTTAAATAAGCATGACCACCACTTTCGGGATTTAGAGAACCCCAATCAATATAAAAATTAGATTGATCACGATTTAATTCGGCTAAAAATTTACGGTATCGAGAGGCAATTTTTTTCTTGAGTTTCAATAATATCTGTTTTAAATTTTCTTTATCTGGTTTATTACTAAGTTTAATTAGTTCTAAAAATTGCTGACAAATTCTTTCTGATAAAGGATTTTCTAAGAAATTAAGTTGCTGATTAAGTCTTGCAAATGCTAATCTTACTCCAAAAGAACCTTTAAAAGTTTCAAAGACTGATATTTCTGTTTGTTCTAGAATATATTTTGCAATTTTACCTTGTGTATTTTCCTTTTCTTTCCCAGTTTCAAATTCACCAACAGCATCAAATAATTCTTGTAAAGAAACAAGAACTAAACCTATTTTTTTGGCTGAAAATTTATTTTTTCCCTGATCATATATAAATTGAAATCTGAGACTAATAATCTCCGTCTGTTGCTCGAAAGCAATTTGATGAGAATTTTTAAAACAATTTAGTATTTCAGTTTTGGGACGATTTTCTATTACTTCTAACACCCTCAAAACATCATACATTCTTGAATAAAAATCAGGTATATCTTGATCCAAAGGTAGTAATAATGAGTATCGTTTATCATTTTTTTGCATCATAAATATTATGGCTCGATCATCAATTTTTTCTACTTCTTTCCAGCCACCATTTTGCAAATATAGATAAACAGAATTCGGATCAATCGAATTAATATTATCAAAAGATAGATCAGTTGAAGGTATCATAAGTTTTCCCTCCTGGCTGCTTTCTCCATCATCTCTTTAAGATTAGTAGGAGTCAATAAGTTTTGACGAGGTAACTCAACTGTTATATTTTTTGTATTGTTTGTAGGTTGTTGTCCTCTTAGAGAAACCCAATAACCACATTTTTTCATTAAGATATCTTCCTCAGTAATCTTTAACCAGTCATTAATATTACTAGGAACTAAAACAACAATTAAGATTAAGGGCATAATAGCTCTAGGATTAATTAATGTTTTATAGTTATTAACAGGAAGAGAAAATTTAATACAATTTTCTTTTATAATTGTTTCAGAAGCCGTACACTTAACCTGTGCATCAATTCGAGGAAAAAGAACTTCTCCTACTTCTCCAGGAGCTTCAATAGATAAATCAATTCCAGCATTATCCATCGGTCTTTCTTTACGAAAAACTGAATAACCAGCAACTGAAGCAACTGCTTCTATGTAAGCATAACTAAACATTTCTTTTTGAGTATTAAGAGCCATTAATAAACTCTTCTCAAGACTCTCCAAAAATAACCCTGATAGAAGAATTTATACAAAATAAATAGCTTATTCTCCTCATAATAATTGTTTTCATATTTAATAAGCATAATCATTATTTACGGTATGATAGCAAAAAATAGAAAAAAAAGAAAATATTGATTATATAATTTAATATCAGTATATTTTGAATATTTGTCTTAATTCATGGAGCGAGAGATTGCGTCAAAAAAGATAGGATTGGAATTGAAAATAGAGTCAAGGATTGAGTGATTCAATAAAATCCATAAGTAAAAAAATATAGAAGATTTTGCTTTCAACCCCTAAAATATCTTCTATGATCAAGAGAGACTGGCGCAATCTGGGTAATCCATGCAGCCTTATTTAATGCCTCAACGTTTTTATCGATGGCTCAAATCAAGACCATTGGCTCTCAATGCTACTGATACCCGTTATGCCTTAGTAGAAGCCTCCTTAATTGGGGTTTTATCGGCGATCGCCGCTTTAATTCTTAAACAGGGAGTGGGTTGGTTAGGGGGTTGGCGGGTGGCCTTAGCCAACCAGTTTGGCGGAATGGTGGTGCTTCCCTTGGGAGGACTCATTTTAGGCTATTTAGCCGGGTTGCTGATCGAAACCCTGTCCCCCACCGCTACAGGGGGCGGTATCACTCAAGTTAAAGCCGCCTTAGCCCGGTATCCGATTCCTTTATCCCTACGGGTAGCCTTAGTTAAACTGATCGGAACCATTTTAGTATTAGGCGGCGGGTTAACCCTGGGCCGTCGGGCCCCTACCGTCCATATTGGGGCAGCCTTAGCAGCGCAACTGAGTAGCTGGGTTCCTACGTCCCCGGAACATCGACGACAAATGATCGCCGCCGGGGCAGCAGCTGGACTAGCGGCCGGGTTTACCACCCCCATTGCCGGGGTCTTATTTGTCATTGAAGAGTTGATGCGGGATGTTTCGGGGTTAACCCTAGAAACGGCCATCGTCGCCTCCTTTACTGGGGCGGTGGTTTCCCTAATTTTGCAGTCCTCGACCCTTAATTTTCCCTCTTCCTTACTGGAACTCCCTGATATTACCTTCACTGCCGCCGAAATTCCCTTTTATCTCCTCTTAGGTGTCTTAGCCGGGCTATTGGGGGCGTTATTTAATCGAGGACTCCTGGCCAGTGTCAAAATACAACGTTATTTCAATTTACCCTTATCCTGGCGTATTGGTTTAATGGGACTGGTGTCAGGGGTGATTATTGCCCTGTTGCCCCCTTTCTTTCGGGATAATGCAGGTCTGCGTATTGTTCTAGTAACGGGGGAATTAGATGGCGGTCGCATTTTATTGGCCTTTGTGGCTCATTTTTTCCTGACTATTTTGGCTTATAGTTGTAACGCGCCGGGGGGGTTATTCGGTCCGGCCCTGGTGTTAGGATCGGCGTTAGGCTATTTAGTGGGAGATTTTGAGGAATTATTAACGGGAACTGGCACTGAGTCTACCTACGCTTTGGCAGGAATGGGGGCATTTTTTACCGCAGTGGTGAGGGTCCCAGTCACAGCGATCGTGTTTGTGTTTGAACTGAATACGGATTTTAATATTGTTTTGCCCTTAATGGTGACTTGTGCGGTGTCTTATATCGTGGCGGAAAGTGTATCGCGGGGTTCTCTCTACGAACATATGTTAAAGGCACGAGGCATTTATCTTAATGAAGCGGCCACCGGACAAGATTTTCTCTCGAAACTCACTGCTTCTCAAGTGATGCAGTCCCGTGTGGAAACCTTAGCCAGTGATTTAACCTTGGATGATGTGCTGCAAGCCATGTCTGCTTCGAGTCATCGGGGGTTTCCCGTGGTGGACCAAGGTCAGTTGGTGGGTATTGTCACGCAAACAGACTTAGCCAAGTTGAAGAAAGTCCCCGGTTATACTGCCTTATCCGAGTTTATGACCCGACGGCCCATTACGGTGCAAGCAGAAGCTTCTTTGAGTGATGTGTTATACCTGCTGAACCGTTATCAGTTGTCCCGTCTTCCTGTAACGGAAGGCCATAAGTTAGTAGGAATTATTACCCGAACCGATATTATTCGCATCGAAGCCAACCAGTTACAAGGGGATGATACCACCATTAATGAGGTGGTTCCTGATCCCTCTTATATCGCCTATCAAACCAGGGCCCCGTTAGCGGGAGAGGGTCGTATTTTGTTACCGTTGCTTGACCCGGATACGGCCACTTCTGTGTTTAAAATTGGTGCAGCGATCGCCAGACAACAAAATCAAGAAATTGAATGTTTACAAGTGATTACAGTACCAAAACACAGCGATCCCGCCCAAACCCCCGTCATTACTCAACATAGTCGTCAATTATTACAAAGAACGGAACGATTGGGCCGTCAGTATCAGCTTCCGGTTCATACTCAAATTCGTGTCGCCCACGATCGCGCCCAAGCTATTTTGGATACCATTCGAGAACGACACATCGATCTCATGGTCTTAGAATGGACTGGAGATAATCATACGCCGGGGACTGTTTTTGGCCCGGTTATTGATGTTTTAATTCGTAAGGCTAGTTGCGAATTAGTATTAATTAAATTGGGTCAAAAAAAGGAAACATTTCCCCAAACGTTGGATAAAGATACCACTTGGTTGATTCCTATCGCTGGTGGCCCCAATGCGAAACGGGCCATGGAATTATTACCTGGGTTAATCCAATTGTACACCCGTCCCCGTTCTCCGATTATTTGGTTATGTCAGGTGTTTTCTCCCTATAAATCTAATCCTAACTATCAATCCTTAGAAGTTAAAGCGAAACAGTTAAAAGAAGACCTGGAACGCCCTGTGATTCCCCTTCCTATCCGTTCTCAGTCGGTAGCTGATGCGATCGTTCATTTAGCGGAAGCGGAAAGCTGTGACGTGGTTATGTTGGGGGTGAGTCGGGAAGGATTATTGGTTCAGGTGATGCAGGGAAATATTCCGAAAATGATCGCCCAACAGGTGAAAAGTACAGTCATTTTAGTACGAGGAAAGTTAGATGATTAGTCAGGGTTATGTGATAATTTTCTTCTCAAAAATATTGACTTTAGTCCCATTTTGGGGTAAGTGTAAATTATATAAAAGTATTAAGTGATAATTGCTGAATTTAATGAATTATTTTTATCTGGGCCCCGACGACGTACCCCCTAGCACCCCTGTTGATGATGCCCTACAACGCAACTTAGACCAAGCGGTAACTCGTTATTTTTACGAAAGTTGCGATCGCCTCACTCAACGAGTTTTATCCCGTGGTGGCTGGTATTTAACCACCTGTGGCACAGCCTTGACTTTAGTGGTGATTTGTGCTGATAGACGACAAAATTGGGAAGTCTTGAAATATTTGCCCTCTTTGGCTAAATACCTGAAAGAATTTGCCCCTACGACCAATATTCGTATTTATCCCCCACCAGGAGACGGAACCTCCCTAGAAATGCGCTTTAAGCTTCCTGCGATGTCCCGATAGTTAGCTTCCCTACCAGAAGTCCCACACTGTACCCATAGGTCGGTGTTGGACTTAATTGTGTAGATTGAACCCTTTTAAATAAACTATCATGTCTAACATCATTGAATCCATTAAAGGAATTATAACGAAACGTCAGAACAAAGTCCGTCAAAAACAGTTTTTAGAGGCAGTGATGGGGGTTTGTGCTTTATTAGCTGTTGCGGATGGGGCAGTGGATTTTGCTGAATTAATGGCACGAGATTATATCCTAGATAATGTCGAACAACTTCAGGTATTTGATGCCAATGAAGCAGCAGAAATTTTTCGTCTCAAAACTGAAGCGTTACAAAATAATTATCAACAAGAAAAAACAGCCATTATCAAATTAGTTAGTCCTTATTGTGAAGACAGAGAGTTATCCAACTTATTATTAAAAATCTCTTTAATCATTGCTAAAGCTGATACCAAGTTAACCTCATCAGAACAAGAAATTATCAATGAATTAAAGCAAATTCTAGCGATCGACGCATAATAATAGTAAGCCATATCCCCCCAAAATTCCCCAAGATAGTGTATCTTCATTGAGACAGATAGAACAATTTTGGGGCATGGAAACATCAGAACTGATCTTACGAACCGCGCAAAATCTATTTGATGGGTTGGCCATTGGCAGTGTGATCGCTCTCGCTGCGGTAGGATTAACCCTAACATATGGTATTTTACGGCTTTCTAACTTCGCTCACGGGGATTTTATGACCTTGGGTGCTTATTTAACCTGGTTAGCGAACACTCAAGGGTTAAACTTAGGTCTATCGGTAGTGGTGGGAGCCATCGGCACCATGATTGCTATGTTAGTGTCGGAATATTTACTCTGGAAACCCATGCGCGATCGCAGGGCAACCTCCACCACCCTGATTATTATCTCCATCGGGTTAGCCTTATTCCTCCGTAACGGCATTTTAATGATTTGGGGAGCAAAAAATCAACGCTACGATATCCCCTTGGTACAAGCTCAAAAATTCCTAGGGTTACAATTGGCCACCGATAGAATTTGGGCAATTCTGTTATCCATCGTCGCGATCGCCATTTTACATCTAGTATTACAAAAAACAAAAATTGGTAAGGCCATGCGAGCCGTAGCTGATAATATTGATCTAGCAAGGGTTTCAGGCATTAACGTCGAACAAGTCGTCCTCTGGACTTGGGTGATTACAGCCATTTTAACCACCCTAGGGGGTGTCATGTTAGGGTTGATCACCAGTACGGTACGACCCAATATGGGATGGTTTTTGATTCTACCCATGTTTGCCTCCGTGATTTTAGGTGGCATTGGCAACCCGTATGGTGCGATCGCTGGTGGGTTGGTCATTGGGGTAGTCCAAGAATTGAGTGTGCCTTGGTTGGGACCTGATTATAAATTAGGAGTGGCTTTATTCATTATGATTCTCATTCTTTTAATTCGGCCCCAGGGTATCTTTAAAGGGACGCTTTGAGTCTGGGCCTATTCATCATTCAGTTAACAATTTTATGGCTTCTCAGAAAATTAAACCCCTAGCTTTGGCCAAAACTAGGTGGTGGTTGCTGGTTCCTGTGATCATTATTCTTGTTGGGGTGTCTCCCCTTCTCAGTCCTTCTGGTATGGGGATTGGAGAAGTGGAGTCGGTCACAAAAACTGTGGAAAAAGATCAACAAGGTAAGATCATCAAGACTATTGAGAAAACGGAAATTTCTCCAGGAAAAACGGTTTGGGACTGGCTCAGTTTATTAGGGGTTCCCATTACCCTCGGGGGTTTGGGATATTGGTTGGAGCAGAAACAGCAAACCCGCACCGAAAATGAAAGACGAGAAAAGATTTTACAAGTATATTTTGATCGCATTTCTGTGTTGTTGGTGGATAAAAATTTATTAGCCATACAAGGAAAAGGAGCCGACATTACCCTTGAGGACGAAAAGCTCTTAAATTCTGCGATCGATTTGATTCGAGCGCGAACCTTAGCCACGTTACGAAGATTTGACCATGATCCCCTACAAAAAGGGAATATCATGCAGTTTTTGATCGATGTAGACGCGGTTAATCGCTTAAAACTAGACCTCAGTGGCGCAAACCTTAGTAAAGCGAGTCTGATGGCGGCCAATCTCAGTGAAGTTGATCTCAATCGTTCCAACCTCAGCGAAGTCAACCTCAGCGAAGCCAATCTCAGTCGCGCTCATCTGCGAGAAGCGAACCTCGCTCGAGCCAATCTCAGTCGCGCTTATCTCAGTGGGGCCAACCTCCGAGAAGCTAACCTTAGTGGGGCCAACCTCAGCGAAGCTAACCTCAGTGGAACCAACCTCAGAGAAGCGGATCTGATCGGGGCCAACCTCAGAGAAGCGGATCTCATTGGCTCTTATCTGATTGGAACCTATCTCATTGGCTCCTATTTAGTGGGAGCTTATCTCATTGAAGCGAACCTCAGCAAAGCATTTCTCAGGGGCGCGAATCTCAAAGAAGCTAACCTGACTAAAGCGAATCTGAGCGAAGGGGATCTCAGCGAAGCCAATCTCAAAGAAACCGATATCACTGGAGCTTATCTCTTTAAAACGGTACTGCTCAATAATAAACAAATCAAATACGCTAGAAATTGGGAGCAAGCTGTTTATACGGAAGCTGTTTGGGATGAAAAAACGGGTCAATGGATTCCGAAAGATAAAGAAGCCAATCGCCAAAAAGTCGAAGAAATTAGAAATGCTTAATAATTATTCTAGAGTTTCTTGTTGTTGATATCTTTCTTTTAATTTTAAACGAATTTCCTGATGAAAGTCGCGGGTAATGGGATAAAAATAAGCTAAAATTAAGCCCATAATTAAAATAATAGCCGGTAAGGGAGCGACGGCAATTCTAATGGCCAATAAGGCGGTTTCGGGTTGAGTAGGTATGGGTTGGCCGGGAATTTGTTCCACAAAACCGGCTGCTTCTAAGACTAACCCCACTAAGAATAATCCCAAGGCTAATCCAAACTTTTGTAAGAGTACCATAAAGGCATAAAATACCCCCTCTCTTCTTTGTCCGGTTTCTAATTCATCTAATTCAATGACATCGGGAACCATGGACCAAGGAATGAGATAGGCAACGGATACCCCAAACCCAGCCATAATGGCTAAAATGAACATAAATGTAACTTGTCCAGGTTGTAATAAAAAGAGTCCAATTTGTGCAATAATCCAGACCCCTGTTCCGAGAAAATAAACAATTTTTTTATCTAATTTTTGACACAAGGCTTGCCAAAAAAATAACATAATTAAAGCGGTTCCTTGAACAGCTAATGCCACTAAACCGGATTGATCTTCTCGTAGGTTCATATAACTAACCACAAAATAAACTAAAATAGATGCGGTTAATTGAACGGCTAACCAAGAACACAAATAAATACCAATCACAAATAAAAAAGGACGGTTATTAAAAACAATTTTTAATTGTTGTAGGAATGATAAACTAGATGATTGTTCACTAACTGTTTTTTCTTCTTTGGCTTCATTATTAACTAAATGATTTTCTACTTTTGCAAATAATAAACTATAACCAAAGCCAAATAATAATAAACTAGACAAGAGAGAAAAGAAGCTAATATAATCAATTTTACCCGTTCCTCCTATCAAGGTCGATGTAACCGGAATAATTCTCAAAATCCCATAAATAATACCTAAGATACCGATCCCAGTTAAGACCAGACCTAATTGTTTCTTTTGGCTTAAGTTTAAAATAGCTTCTTTCCCTTTTTCTTGAATCCGTAAACTACACCACAAAAGAGCAATAATTCCTAAAAAGGAACAACTTAATCCTAAAATAACGAATCGTATCTGTGGATTATTGGGATAAGCAATCGAAACTAAAATATATAAAATTAAAGATAAAATACTACCACCAATAGAAAAAGAAAATCGAAAACTATTCAAACTGGTTCGCTCATTATAATCTGGGGTCAGTTCAGGAGTTAATGCGGTATAAGGTAAATTGACTGTAGTATAAGCAATATTAAAGAAGATGCCAATTATTACATAATAAGCAAATAAACCCCATTGATTCACCGTTGAATTTTCACTAAATTGGGGAACTATCCACTGTAACGCATAAAATAGAGAAAAGGGAATAATTCCCCCTAAAATCCAGGGAAGACGACGACCCCAACGAGAACGGGTTTTGTCACTTAATACCCCAATAATGGGATCGTTAATGGCATCAGAAATTTTCCCGATCATTAAAATACTTCCTGCTAAACCAGGAGGTAAACCCGCTACATTGGTAAAGAAAAATAATAAATAAAAAACTAAAATATTAGCAGCGATCGCTGGTCCAAAATCACCGGCACCATAGGCTAATTTTGTGGTAAAATGGAGTTTCTCAGTATTAGGTGATGTCATAAAAAAAGTATATTAATACAGTATCAATTATGCCTCAACC
>JASJBX010000122.1 GCA_030066295.1 Crocosphaera sp. | reverse complement strand
TACCCCCACCACCAGTTAAGCTAACGGTGGGAGCAGAAGCATAGCCCGAACCACCTACGATATCTGTGAACCCAGTAACTTCGCCACCCGAGACAACGGCGGTGGCAGCAGCACCGCTACCCCCACCACCAGTTAAGCTAACGGTGGGAGCAGAAGCATAGCCCGAACCACCTACGATATCTGTGAACCCAGTAACTTCGCCACCCGATAAAACGGCGGTGGCAGCAGCACCAGAACCTGCTGGAGGCGGTGTAACCATCACATTAGTTTCATCATCGTTAACGTAATAATTCAAGGTGGTTTTCAGGAATGGATAGTAAGCTGCGCCATATTTCAGGTAATTGTTGCCAAAATATTCCCGATTGGTGCTAAGTTGGTTAGAATCTAAAGCTTTACCCCCATCAAAAATATCGAAAATGGCGAAGCGATCGCCTAATTTTTTACATTGAAGTAATACTGCCTGAACCAATGTTTGGTATTCAGTGTTTAAAAGTTTTACAGATTCAGGGATAACGATCAGGGTGGGTTCATCTTCTAAGGCTAATACATCTAAACCGTCTTCTAGACCATACATCTTGGCTGGATCGGTACTCTGATCGCCTTTCAAATCAATTACTGGCGTAGTTTGATATGTTCCGACAGAAACGATGTAGCATTGACCACCACCGTTATCGAAAAACATTTTGAGGCTGAAATACATTAAGTACTTGAAGAAGTCTTTGTATTGCGAGCTTGGCTTCCCTGGCTCGGTGAACGAAGTGACCTTAAACCCTCCTGTGTCATTATTTTCAACCGTAATAGCAATATTGTCTGCTGCTGGATAGCCATAATACTGTTCGTACTCTTTGAGGGAATAAATTTTGGTCGGTTTGAGGATGAGATCGTTGGCCGCGGTTTTCATCGCTTTCTGCGTATAACCGATGAAGGCTGGGATCGCCGTCTCCACCTCGGCTACGGAGGGAGGAAATACGGAAATCTCTTCAACGTATACGTCTGGGGTTTTGTAAGTTGGCATGGTTGGGCATCCTTATGGTTTGGCAAGTTTGACGATCAGATCGGAATTTACTTTGCTGGCACTGGGTTGGGGGAGATTCTTGATCAATTCTTCGACTGCTCCATTCTTTTGTTTTTGCAACTGAATGTTCTTGCGGGCTTTTTCTTGGCGCATCACCAAATTGTCAGATTTGAACAGAGCAATTTGAGCGTCCCCATTGCCGAGCAGGATGGGGGAAATGTCATCCTGTGTAAAGTCATCAGAAAGGACTTTGGTGAAGTTAATCGGCGATCGCCCTTCTTCTCCTTTATCTAAAACAGAGATTTGAGAAAAGTCTTCAACCGTATAGTTCTTGGCGACCACATAGTATTTCAGGGTCTCTTGCTTGGCTGTGAATGGGATGACAAATTCAGGAGGTGCAGGAGGTGTCGTCTCATAAAAAGTGCTGTCAATCTCAATTTCAATCACCCCGAAAATCCCTTTTCCCTGCAATTCCGTATCGGCGTAATAAGGGGTCGTTGTTGTATTTCCTGAATGAGACTCTTCGATGCGATAGACACCTGCGGCTAATCCAGTCAGATCGTAAGAAACACTCAAGCGGTTGTGTTCAGCAGTTATAGTGTCTTGTTGCAGGATCTGACCATAAGGGTCTTTGAGGCTCACTACCACAGGTCTACCTGTTTCGACTAAGGAATGATTAAATACTTGCCCTACCAGAACCATTTTCTCTAATGGGTCTAGATGATTTGGATTATTGGTATTCCTGTAGATAGGAATGGTTGAATTGAAATCGAAGTCGGTGAAGTTGCTGAAGAAAGGATTAAGCAGTTTCAATCCAATACGCAACGTCTTTCCTGCAATTTCAAATAAACCCGGTTCGGTCTCATGAGGAGTAAACAAGACATACAGTTTCCCCTCGCACATCCTAGTGATCAGCTTGCCGTTTTTGAGCAGTTGCCTAGCATCGGCGGGAATAATAAAGCTAAAATCCCGACATCCTTTACCATAGTATGTATGGGATATAGTCACCGTCAATAAAGTAAAGAACTGCACAGCAAGTGAAATCCTGACTAACTTTCCTAACGTTACTACCAACAATATACAGCAGAGCCTAGTCATCAATGGTGAAGATTTGTATCAACCCTGTCAAGGGGTGACTGGATGCTTGTCGGAGTACCATCCTGTAGGCATACCAGTCGCACCTTGTAAATAACGGATGGGATTTGTTTCCCACCAATAAACGCCCATATCTGGTTCAGTTGCTCATAGTTAAGGGATTGGAGTTCTACTACCAGTTTCTCAATACTTGGATCGAGATCGGGATATTGTTCTGGAGTAAAAACGGAATGAGATTGAAAAAACATCAACACAGAAGATATCTTTTTCAACGCTTCATCGTATTCCTTGAAGTTAGCAGCCAATATTACATACAGGTTAATTTTTAACTCTGGCTCTAACACTAAATGCTCTCCGTTTGTGTAAGCATATTCAGTAACTTGAGATTTGAAGAGTCGCTCTTCTTCTATGTTGATAATACTAAGACCAATGTTATCCAGAGTAATAGCTGATTTGCCTTCGTCATCCACTAACTTACTCATCTTCACCTGTCCGATCTCTTGCGAGTTTGAGTTTGAATGTGTTCGAGTCAGCAAGTAAGTGTTTAATTGATCTTTTAAGAACTTAAGTGCAATGTCTAGCATATTTTTTTTAGACTCTTTTTAGACAATAATCGGGTGGGTAAGTCAAGGCTTTTTTTGAAGTTAATGGTATGTTTGAAGCCCTTGCTTACCCTAGAAATAGTCAAGTTTTGTTTAACAAAACCTAAATTTCATCCCACCCTGTCACCCCAGAAGACATAACATAACTGGTAACAGTCGCTTCAAAGAAATTAGCCTTAGTATGTGCTTCTTTTTTGGTATCAGAAAACCGTTCTAAATGGGTGTAAGGGCTCTTATTATATTTCGGTTCAGGATAAAGGGGTTCTAAACCAATAGAACGTAATCTAATATTGGCTAAATACTTTGTGTATTTTTCCGTACTTGACTCAGTAATTCCCAAGATATTGTTACCTACAATATGATTCGTCCAACGGCATTCATAATTAACCGCCATATCGAACATTTCATAAATTTGTTCGACCGAATGAGGAAACACTTTTCTTGCTTCTGGGATTAGTTTTTGATATAACCTAACATGACTTAATTCGTCTCGGTTAATCATTTTAAAAATATCGGCTGATCCCGGCATCAACATCCGAGAGGCTAAATTATAGAAGTAAATAAACCCATTATAAAAATAGAGTCCTTCTAACAAAAAATCAGCCATCAATGCAATAAAATAGTTTTCTGGGGTGGCATCATCAATGTATTTTTGATACAACTTAGCGATAAATTCACAGCGATCTTTTAGCACTTTATCGGTACGCCAAAAATCATAAACTTGGGTTCTTCTTTCTGGAGGAATAATGGTTTCAATTAGGTATTGATAACTTTGGTTGTGCATTCCTTCTTGAGAAATTTGTTCCGCCATACATAAACTAATTTCTGGGGCAGTAATGCTACCTTTTAGGTGAGGAATGTTACAAGTTTGCACAGAATCTAAAAAGGTAAGATAAGATAAAATCCCATCATAAGCATACCGTTCATCATCGGTTAAATTAGCATAATCTGTCACATCTTGAGTGATATCTAACCTTTGAGGAATCCAAAAATTTTCCCGCATTTGTTGATATAAACCCACCGCCCAAGTATAACGAACATCATTTAATTGCATTAAATTTGTTGTATTACCAAACCAGATAGAACGGTTTTCGATAGTATCATCTCCTTCTGGGTTGAAGATGGGATTGATGGGCATTTCTGTTTGATTAGTAACAACCATTTTAAATTCAAAAGTTCAATGTACATTGTTCAATTATAGAAGATTTTTTTCTATCACTTAGTTACTATGGTTTTTTTAAAGAAAAAATCCATAACAAGAATTCGGTGCATTACATTTCATTTTCATCAATAAATCTCCATGTTCTCTTAAACTTTGGTAGTCATTGGCTCAAAATGTAGTATCATAAATTGGTCAGCACTGAGTCCGAGAGATTCGTAAGTTCGTCCATTGCGATCGCTAAATTCAACTTCATAAGCTGTTCCATCGGCTAAAATATCAACAACTGTACCGACTTGACCTTTAAATAGTTTATCTTCAGGAAGATCAACAGTTAAGGCAACCATATCAAGCAATTTTACTTTATCAGTTTTCATTGTATTTGACCTCCAAAAAGTTAAAGGGGATAGCAAGTAGTTAATCTCGGAATTTTAGAATTATTTTCGATAATCCAACCTGTTCTAATTATTGCACTTTTATTTTGCCATTTTAGTGTAAAATCTATGGTGTAACGTTGACCATATTTATCCTTTCGTCCTAATTTAGCCTCATGGGTTTTGATTACCTTGAAAATGATTTGACGTAATTCTTCGGCATTATCAGTGTTCATCCCTAAAATTGACGAAAATAAACGAGCTTTATGCTTACCATCATCATGATTGGGGTTAAGACAGTAATCTCGTAGTTTACGAATATCAACCTTAGCATTATCAACATAAGGCAGTAGATTAACGATAATAGTCTTCTCCTTCAAGAATAATAATATTAATCTTACCGTAGGGTGGATTAGCCATAACGTAATCCACCGGAAAATAGTTTAATATAATAACAATAACTTGGTGCATTACATTTCTTAATGCACCATACAAAAAGGCGATCACAACAATCATATTTCAAGCTTATGTTATTAGTATTCAATTTTTCTAAATTTATCTCTCTTATTATACCAAATAAAAGCTAGAAATGTATAACTAATAGCTATTAAATTTATCACGCTCAATGTGACATCTACTATGTTAATAATGGGATGAGAAACTTGTAAAGATAAAATGAAATACCCTGAAAAAGAGGATAATGAGCCTATAACTGGTATAATCATATCTGAACTTTCTACAATAGAAAATCTTAATCCATAAGCATTGACCAATCCCACAAATTTCCCTTCCCAACTCATAATATAGTTAAAATCTCTACATTCTTGTGAATTTTCCTGAAGTAGTTTTCTTATCCTTGGTATGATTCGTTGTTTCAGGTAAGTCGCTATTTCTGCAATTGTCATATATTGTCGTAACTGATTCCAAACTAACGCCTGAAAAACCATTGAAGATACTAAAAATAAAGTAGGTAGTTTATAGCTGACTATGAATGGAGAAATGGCAATTAACCCACCAATACCAGTTAAACATAGAGTTAAAGACTGTCTGACAGAAATCAAAGTGGTATTTATTTCTGATTTAAGTGTCTTATATTCTTCCAGTAAAACATCAAATTCTCGATTATTTTCTAAAGGCATAGTCATTGTTTTATTATTAATATTTTATATTAGCATTAAGATTGATGTTCTTTATATTTTGATTTAATTGCTTGTTCTATTTTCAAATCAAAATCAGGATCGCCAACTTTTGTAATAACCTGTCTTGGTTGTTGATTTCGTCTTTGTAAATATGCTTCTAACGCTAATTGATCATTTTTATGTTCTAAAAAATATTGTCTAAGTTCTTCGTCTGACATTTGATCATAATTAATCTCTGACATTAAATTACCTCTCCATTAGGGGTTATTTCAATTTCGATATTTTCCTCATCCCCTGCCAAAATGAACAGATTACCTGTTCTTTCATCGGTACAAATGAGATGAATGGGTTGTAAGGCTCGATAAGTTAAATAATAACAAATTCGATAAAGACCTTCTAGCTGTTTGTGAGTTGGCATTTTTGCTTAAATTTCGCCTTTAATTTTCTTCTGTAAAATCTCTTTAATTTGAGCTTGAGATAGAGAAGCATCATACCAAACTGCTTCGGAATCAGGACTACGACGACTCATTAATAAATCTATGGCTTCTTGATCGTCCCGATGGGCTAAAACATAAGCTTTAAGCTCTTTTCTGGTCATTTTTTCAAAATTCGGTTTCATCGATAAACCTCCATGTTCCATTAGATGCAATTAAAATTTCAATATCTTCACCTGCTAAAATATAAATCTCGCCAGAGCGATCATTAAAACGAAACAGGTGAATATCTAGATACTTATTCGATAAATCTTGACATAGTATGACTGATTTAATTGATTGTTCAAAGGTGGGTAAAATAAGCTTGCCTCCATTGTACTATTTTAAATAGTAAGGTGGACTCAAAAAAGCCCACCCTAAACTAACAATTAACCCTTCTCTCTCAACTTATCCAAAACACTCGGATCAACCACTGTAGACTTATCTCCTACAATGTCTTGATCGGCTGCTATTTGACGCAAGAAACGTCGTACAATTTTACCCGATCGCGTTTTAGGTAATGCTTCAGCAAACTGAATGGTACCCGGACGAGCGATCGCACTGATCTTGGTAACGACGTGTTGTTTTAACTCCTTATTTAACTCATCCGTAGGGCTATAATTATCCTTCAAGGTAACAAAGGCATAAATATCTTCCCCTTTGATCTCATGGGGAACCCCAACAACTGAAGCTTCGGCAACCGCAGGATGAGACACCAAAGCAGACTCTAACTCCATCGAACCTAAACGGTGTCCGGATACATTCATCACGTCATCGGTACGGCCTAAAATCCAAAAATAGCCTTCACTGTCCCGACGCGCACTATCTCCAGCGAAATAGACCGGTTTACCCTCAACTTCAGGAATGGGGTCCCAATAGGTCTTTTGGAAGCGTTCGGGGTTATTATAGACGGTGCGTAACATACTGGGCCAGGGATGTTTGATGACTAAATATCCCCCCGTGTTGTCGGGAACCGCTTTACCGTCTTTGTCTACCACATCGGCAACGATACCAGGGAAGGGACGGGTGGCCGATCCGGGTTTGGTGGTGGTTGCGCCGGGTAAGGGGGTGATCATCACGCCACCGGTTTCCGTTTGCCACCAAGTATCTACAATAGGGCATTTTTCCGCCCCAATAACCCGGTGATACCACATCCAAGCTTCTGGGTTGATGGGTTCCCCAACGCTTCCCAATAAACGCAAAGATGAGAGATCCCTTGCTTTGGGTAACTCTTCCCCCATTTTCATGAAAGCACGAATAGCGGTGGGTGCGGTATAAAAGACATTGACTCCGTATTTTTCGACCACATCCCAGAAACAACCGGGGTTTGAGGGACGGGGAACTCCTTCGTACATCAAGGAGGTTGCACCATTGGACAGAGGACCATAGACAATATAACTGTGTCCTGTGATCCAACCCACATCTGCGGTACACCAATATACATCGTTATCTTTGAGGTCAAAGATCCATTTTGTGGTCATATGGGTGTAAAGGTTATAACCGCCGGTGGTGTGGACAACGCCTTTAGGTTTTCCTGTACTGCCACTGGTGTAGAGAATGAATAGGGGATCTTCGCTATCCATGACTTCTGCGTCGCACTTAGGGGAGGCATCTTTTTGTAGATCGTGCCACCAATAGTCTCGTCCCTCGCGCATGGTAACGTCTTGTTTGGTCCGTTGTACCACAATCACTTTTTCGACGCTATCAGCCCCATTTTCCAGGGCTTTGTCGACTTCGGGTTTGAGGGGAACAATCTTATCTTTGCGGAAACCACCATCAGCAGTGACGACCACTTTAGCTTCTGCATCTTCTAAGCGACCGCGCAGCGCATCAGCACTAAACCCACCAAAGACTACGCTATGGGGCGCACCAATACGGGTACAGGCTAACATAGCGATCGCAGCTTCGGGAATCATGGGCATATAGATACCCACGCGATCGCCTTTTTGTACGCCCATATTTTTTAACACATTGGCAAACTGACACACTTCTCGGTGTAGTTCCCCGTAAGTAATGGTGCGAGAGTCGCCGGGTTCCCCTTCCCAGATGATGGCTGCTTTGTTCCGTCGCCAAGTGCTAAGATGGCGATCAAGGCAGTTATAGGACATATTCAGTTTGCCGTTGACAAACCATTTAGCGGTGGGAGGGTTCCAGTCGAGAACGTTATCCCATTTTTGGAACCAATGTAATTCCTGTTCTGCTAGTTCGGCCCAAAAGGTTTCGGGATCGCTTTTGGCTTTTTCGTATAGCTGTTCGTACTGTTGAAAACTTTTGATATGTGCGTTGTCAGAAAACTCGGCAGCCGGTGGAAACACTCGTTGTTCTTGTAAGACAGATTCAATGGTGTTTTTTTCAGAGGATGCAACCATAATTATAGACCTCAAACAAGGTTCATGCAATCTTTATGATTATAAGTCGGAAGTGACGTTTATCAAGGGTTCCAATTGATTTACAAAAGTTAATCAAACCCGCTACTTTTTGCCCCGACTCCTTACATTCAACGGATAAAGATTCCACCTTTAATTTACCTTATTTTGGGTACTTTAACCTAGACTTTTGGCTGTTTTATTATTTTCTTTTAATCTTTTCCCATTGTCGTTTTTTATTGTTAATTTTAATGTTATTTTTACTAATTTAGATTGACATTTTATTTGAATTGTTCTAGATAGATTCTTTGATAAGTAGATATTATTGAAACTTAATACGGCTCATTTAATTTTTTAATTATTTGTTGTAAGCGTTCGTTGAAAGTTTCTAACAAAATTATTTTTTCTTCAATTTGAGTTGAGTTTTTAAATTTTGCATCTAGAGAAATAATTTCTATATTAGTAATTTGAGAAACTTCTTTAAGAGCTAAAAGCTTGGCTGCACGCATTGAAGGATTAAATACCGTAAGTATTGAGGCTGAAATGGCTGAAATACTTGATGTTATGATAATTAAATGTGTGTTATTAGATAAAGTCAAAATCAAAGACATTAAGGAAGTAATAGAAGCTAAAAATCCAAAAAATAAATGTAATTGACTCCAAAAATTAGCCATTTTATACCGAGGTCTTGCTTCTTCAAAGATTCGATTAAATGTATCTTTATAATTTTGATATTGCTGCTCTAGATTATTATTTATTTGCTCTCGATTTTTATCAAAAAAAGGTAAACTCATAGATATATTTTAATGTAAATAGTTAAATTTTTAGTTGATTGTACTAATAAAGAAAGCTCTTTTAACTATTATTGACTATAATGGTACTGGTATTCTAGTATAAAATTGTACATGAGGAATAGGCTATGATAGCTAGTTTAAGAGAATTTGTTGCCAATAAAATAGAGGATAGAGGTCGCATTGTTAGTTCAGAGGAACTAAAAGAGCTTGATCAGTTCCTTAAACAAGGACAAATTAAACTAGAAACTGCTCAAATACTTCTTGGAAAAATGAATCAATTACAGAAAGAAACTTTAGATGTAATTGAGCATAAACATTTTATATCATCTGACTCTTACTCTGACAAAGATAGAGAAATCTTTCAAAATATGATCAAAGCATTTCTTGAAAGCATAATTGAATGTATTTTAAGCGAAGACATAAATAGTTTAGATGAATCTATTTTGAATTCCTTTCGTGAATATTTAAAAGCAGTAAATCATCCTATTTCATGGTATATTGACGCTCTCCAATATATTAAAACACATCATGGTTTACAAGATGAAGCAGAAAAAGAAGTTAATATTTATATTGATTATTTAATCTCAGCATTATCTTAAAATTTCTATTGATTTCTATTGACATTTTCTTTAAATTTTTCTAGATATCTTACTAAACAATTAGGGGTTTCTGCATATTGGGATAACTGAGAGAGAATATTATCGCTACTTAACAACAATGAAACAGTTAGTTTCTTAGAAAAATATCTTTGTTCATTTTGCTTTTTATTAGCTTCTTGTTTTAGTTTTTCTAAAAATTTACGTAAAAATTCTATTTCAAATTTTCCTCGAAAACTTTTTTGACAGTTTTGGGATCTTAAGTCATTAAGTTGTTGATTGATTTCTTGCTCTGAAGGCGTATTTATTGGCAAAAATTCCTGATTTAAAGTTTCAAGATTGTAGTTTGATTCTATTCTATCTAGTTCTATGATAAACCATTTCATTAATTTATTATGTTTACTGTCTAAATACAGTTTTTCTGTTTCACTATTTTTTAGTAAACAGGCAATATAAGCATTCAATAATCCAACTTGTTCATGAAATTCTTTTTGTCTATTTTTATATAAGTCTAAACAAATGTCAAAGTTTTCGTCTATGTCATCAATATTAAATTCACTTCTAAGAATTCGTTTAAAACAATAATTAGATGTATAAAAGTTTTCGATAGAATAACAAGGAGTTTCATGGATTTTGTTTGCATTATTAGGTTCCAAACTTTCATAAATAGACTGATCAAAATCTTTATCGATAAAGTAAGCTGTTTTAGCATTACTATAATATTCTTTGTCAGCAATTAAAGAATAAGTCCTTAAAACTTCCGACTTTTTACCACATGAAAAATAATAATCTTCTATGGGTTTGACAATTAAATCAATTCTTACACCGTAGTATTTACTATCATCTTTTCCCTCAAAGAAGCAAAATAAAGCTAATTTATTTCTTTCATATTTTCTTGTAAATAAAATAAAAGCAGATGTTGCTCTATTTCTATAATCTCTTAATTGATCTGGATTATTTGCCATTGAAAATTAATGTTCAGTTACAAATTGATTTAAAGCGTAAGCACAATGATCTAATTCATTATCAAAAATGAAAGGAGAATGAGTTGCAGCAATAAGTCGTTTACATTTACCTGATTTCATAATATCAGGAAGTAACATCTGTTGCCATTCAACGGATATAGATAATTCAGGTTCATCGATAATTAAAATGAAGTCTTCTTCAGCTTCTAAGTAAACTTTAGAGAATAAGGAAATAATTTGTTTCTCTCCAGAAGATAAGTTATTTAATTCTATAGTTTTATTATTCCTAGTTTGTTTAATATAGATTTCTGCTGTTGATTCATTATAAATAATTTCTTTATTGGGTTTTAAATATTTATTACAGACATTCACGAATAATTTAATGGTTTCATCTATTGTACTTTGACTTTTATAGAGATTGATCAGCTTATACAAAAAATAAACTAAATCATCATACATAGAATCATTTATCTGTCCTGAAGAAACTAATTTTTTTATCTTTTCTTGTTCTATTTTAGAGATATTTTGTTCTCCGACACGACTTAAAATTAAGTTTAAAATATCAATATTAATACTTTCTTTCATTTCTGTAGTAACATCTAATCCTTCAATAAACTGAGTCAACATTTCACCTGTTACTCTTGAAAATAGTTCAAATGCAGTATATTTAATTTCTTGTTGTATTTGCTTAAATTTCTTTTTCACATCTTCCATTCCAAATTGAATTAAGGTAGTTGTATCATCATTTTTCAGTTCAATATTTCCATATCCCAGATTAGATAAGTCTTCTTCTATTCTTCGATAAGTAGGAAAGTACAAAATCTCGAAATATAATTTTTTTGTTTTTTCTAAATTTGATTCATTTTCATGTATTTTTAGTGTTTTTTGTCTTTTCTGTATTTCCTCTCTTTCTTCAAAGACTTTTATCAGAGATTTTATTATCATCCTTTGTCTATGAGTTTCTGCATTTTTTATTGCTTCAATAAGTTTTTTGTTTTCCTTTTTAGGAAATCCTTGTTTTTCTAGCATTTTCTCTATTGTTATAATATTATAGTCAATGTCTCCAGTTGTAATAAAATTGGAAAAGTCCACTTCGTATTTTTTATCGTCACTAAATCCAATATAGACAGAATCACAATTAAAAGACTTAATTGCATCTATTTCTGGGTTTAGTATTTGATATAAAATATTAAGAATATTTGTTTTTCCTGCCCCATTTTCAGCAATCAAAATTAAAACTTCTTTATCCAAGGGTAGAACAATATCTTTGTAACCAAATAATCCACGAATGGTAAAAGATTTTAAATCACTGATACTTATAGTTTTAGATTCGTTAGCTTCCATCGTTAAACTATCCTAGAAGTGGAAGGTGGGCAATTCATCGGCCTACTTTTAATAATTTATAGTAAGATGGGTATTGCCCACCCTACAATATATAATATAAAAAGGTTTATCAGTTTAGATAAAGTTTAAATTGATTAATAATTGAAATAATAAATATTTTTTGATTTACTAATCTGATAAAATATTACCATGATCTGATCAGCCATTTAAGGGTAAATCATGGGTAAAGTTTGGGAACTCGATTTTTATTCACGACCAATTTTAGACGAAAATAAGAAAAAACAATGGGAAGTCTTGATCTGTGAAACCCAGACAGATACTCAAGAAACCTTAGAAAAGGGGTTTCGTTATGCTCAATTTTGTCCCCCTAATACGGTAAACTCGATCTGGTTACGAGAAGCGTTAGAAACCGCCATAGAGAAAGCAGGAGAAACCCCCGCTAAAATCCGCTTTTTCCGTCGTCAGATGAATAATATGATTGTCAAAGCTTGCGAAGATGCCGGTTTAGTGGCGACTCCCAGTCGTCGTACCTATACCCTCAACCATTGGCTAAATCAACGTTTTCAGGACTTTTACCCCTCTCAAGACGGTTATGATAAAAAAGCGGCCAGTAACGCCTCTGTAGCCTATCCTACCCTAAATGCGATCGCTTTACCGGATGCAGTCAGAGGGGATAAGTCCGATAAGTGGGCCTTTGTCAGTCTGGAAGCGTCAGCGTTTGCAGACATGAAAGAGTGGGATATTCGCTTTGGGGAAGGGTTTCCCTTCGCATTAGCTAATCTTTCCCCTGACACGAAAATACCTGGGTTTATCATCTTTTCTCAACGGGCCCTACCCCTAGCGGGTTGGATGTCTGGGTTAGAGTTAGTTTCTCTCAAGTTTCAAGCCAAACCCCTTCCTCTATTATGTCTGGAAACCGGCTTAAGTGATAGTTGGATTTTAGCCAATTTAACCGATAAAAGTAGCATCGCAGAAGGCCAAGGGTTTGAAGATACCAAAAATAAAGCCCAAGGGGTTCATTTTCTGGCCATTCAATCTCGTCCCGATGTAGAAACGTTTAGTGGTTTTTGGTTACTGAAAGACGATCAATAACATTACCTCATATCTTGCACTTTCGATAAAACTAGCTAGTTTAGAGAGGGAACAGGGAACGGGGAACAGGGAACAGGGTTTATTTTGATGGTAACTACTTAATAATTTATTTTCTGTCTTTTGTTGCTGAGTTTTCCTGTACGGGTGCAAGATGTCAGTTAACAAATGGTGAGGTGGGCAAATTGGTAGTTTATTTGAACTTCCTGTACAGTCAACAATGTTGCCCACCCTACAAAACTTTTGGTTAACAAATAGTCTCCTGAATACTTCCCCCTTATTATATAGCACTACGCATTTTGGTTAGAAGAGTCACAAACCCTGGAACTCTTTTCTGGCCTAATAATTGCCTTTCGCGTAGCGGTATATAGCTAGTTTTTTCCCATGTCACCTGATAATCCGCTAAAGTTCCCCTAAGGGATCGCTACTATAGTAATTACAGTTAAATAGTCTATAATTTCTGCAATCAGCAATAAATGGATAGTTGTTGATCAAAAAAATCTGTTAAGTCGGTATTTTTACATAAATTGATACATCTTTAAACAAAGTATTGTAAATTTTATAAAAAGCCTGAAAGGTTTACTATAAGGAGATTTCACTGTAATTAATCATTGTTAGATTAGAAAATATAACAATGAAATCGCTTCATTTTTTATCGAAACTTAATATTTAATTTCAGTAGTTTTTCGCCTCCGTTTATTCCACAATGGGGGTTATTCTAATACTGAACCAACTAAGTTAAATCATGTAAATAACTTGAATCTTTATTAAGACAGCTTCTATCTAGACAGTTGAACTTACGGAACCCTTGTATCCACTCCTTATTTCTCAAAAAATTTCTTAATTATCACAATTCTCTAATTCACTTACCCTTTTTACTTACCATGAATAACTACCAAACCATCATCGAATTTTCTGCAGCTAACTACTCCGTTCTGGAAACCGAACAGCCCCTTCTTAACCCCATAGAAATCACCGTTACTCGTTCTGGAAATATTGATCAATATAACAGTATAGAAATTGCTTTAGGTAACGGAACAGCAGAAGCGGGGTCTGATTTTGAGGCAACATTCCCTAGATCAGTAGCCTTTGAACCCGGACAAACGGAGAAAAAAGTTTATATCGATATTTATGACGATTTCGAGTTAGAAGGAACCGAAAACTTTGAATTAAAATTGATTGCCGATCTCCTTGATCCTTCCCTTATTTTAGGACAACAAAATATCACCACTGTTTCCATTTTAGATAACGAAACCACTGACCTACAATTTGAACTAGCGACAGCAGAAAACACCCCTGCAACTGTTGAAAGTTCCCCGGTGGTCGAATTTGCATCCACCACTTACCGTATCAACGAAGATCAAGGATCATCCCTAGTGGTTTCCCTCACCCGTAGTGGAGACACCAGTGTTAACTCCTTGGTTCATCTCGACGCAATGGGAGGGACTGCAACCCTAGGCAGTGATTATACTTTCAATGACCTGATTGAGTTTGCAGTCGGGGAAACCAGCAAAACAGTGGAAATTCTCCTCAGTAATGACGGACAAATTGAAGGAACGGAAACCATTGAATTACAAATCCTTTCCAGTCAACTCAATGACAATTATGTGATTGGGACGCAAAATACGACTACCGTGGAAATCTTAGATAATTCCCCCACCGTAGAATTTGGGTCAGCGACTTATAGCATCGGTGAAGATCAAGGACTCTCCATGGCCGTTACCCTCACCCGTAGTGGAGACACCAGTTTCGACTCCTTAGTTCGGATCAACCCAATGGGGGGGACTGCAACCCTAGGACTCGATTATGGTTTCAACAACGCCATTTATTTTGCAGCAGGAGAAACCAGCAAATCGGTGGACATTTTCCTCAATAATGATGGGCAAGTTGAAGGAACCGAAACCATTGAATTACAACTCGCGTCCGGTCAAGGTAATGACAATTATCTGGTTGGGAGTCAAAATACCACCACTGTTGAGATTGTTGAGACGGTTGAAGAAGTGGTTGATGTGGCGACTAATAATAATGTTACCATCGCCGAAATTGGTGAAATTACCAACTTAACCCATGAGAGTCAAACCATTGTCCTCGATCATAACTTTACCAATCCGGTCATTTTTGCTCAACCTTTATCTTATAATGGTCCTGACCCTTCCACCATCAGAATTACTGATATTCAAAGCGATCGCTTTTCGGTTCAAGTTCAAGAAACCAGTTTAATCAATGGTCAAACCCATAATGGTTCGCATACCACAGAAAGCTTTAGTTTCCTAGTGGTGGAACAGGGAGTCTGGGAACTGTCTGACGGCAGTATTCTTGAAGTTGGTAACATTACAACGGATGCCATTACTACATCAAATTGGGAAACCATTAACTTTAACCAGGACTTTTCGGATACGCCGGTGGTTTTAACGCAAGTTCAAACGGATAACGATGCCACCTTTGTCAGAACTCGTCAAAATAATACCACTCATACTGGATTTCAGGTGGCTTTAGAAGAAGAAGAAGCCTATAAGTCCAGTGGACATGGGTCAGAAACCATTGCTTGGTTAGCCATGTCTCCCGGTCAAGGCAATTGGGATGGTAACGAGTTTATCGCAGGAAATACGGGGGATCAAGTAACCCACCATTGGCATACCCTTGATTTTGGTAATACGTTCCTCAATGCGCCCAAATTCCTCGGTAATATCGCCACGTTTGATGGAGCAGATCCTTCAGGATTACGCTATCAAAATCTGACCAATGGTAACGTTCAAATTATGGTGGAAGAAGATAACAGCTATGACAGTGAAATCCAACATACCACTGAGGATATCAATTTCTTAGCCATTGAAGCCGACGGAAACTTAACTGGTTCTGTGGATTCTTTAACCGGGTTAGTCACAACTGAAACGGGAACCATCAATGCAGATAGTTTCATTCTCGGAAATAACAGTGAAGCCTTATATGATAACTATGGACAACAAGATTATCTAGAAATCTCTGACTTCGATCTCTATCAAGATACGATTCAATTACAGGGTTCAGCCGATGATTATTATCTCGGGTCTTCTCCTTCAGGTGACAGCGATCAAGGAATTTTCCTCAAAGTCGCTGGTATGGAAGATGAATTGGTGGGTGTGGTTAAAGAGACAACTGGCTTAGATATTAATGGTAATTCTTTTGTCTTTGTTTAAACTGACATCTTGCACCCGTACAGAAAAACTCAACAATCAAACAAATGAAATCAATGAGCAAGCAGTTAGAGTCACAATCAATCCCATTCCCCATTCCCCATTCCCCATTCCCCATTCCCCATTCCCTATTCCCTCTCTAAACTAGCTGATTTTATTGGAGGTGTAAGATGTGAGTAAACATTAGTGATATAGTCATCTTCCCTTTTTTTCCACTTCATCGGGAAACTTTATCTTTGCTTTTGGGACTGACATCCTAGTAGCCTCTATCCTATGATGAAATCAAGGATACATTAAAAGTCAATTATCGGTGTGTCATCCAAGAGGGTGTATTATGTTGAACTTAAACTATGGTAAATCAGGAATAGCCAGTGCGATCGCTTTATTAATGGGAATTACTGCAATTTCCCCATTTTATGCTCTAAAGCCAGCAACTGCCCAATTATTGCCCCGGCCTTCTCAACCTTCTTTACCCAGTAACAATTATGGCAACAGCAACGTAGGGGTTACCATTCCCGCCGGCACCCGCATTCCCATGGAATTTAAAAACGGTGAGAGAATTTTAGTCAGTCCCGAAGAAACCTTGGCCATCACCCTAAAAACTGCAGTAACCATCCGCGATAGTAACCGCAACGTTTTAATTCCGGCTGGTAGCGAAGTGAACGGAGAAATTCGTCCGGTTCGTGGTGGATCTCAATTCATTGCCAGTGAAATCATTGTTAATGGTCAACGGTATCCTTTTAACGCCACTTCGAGAGTCGTGAGTCGAACCGAAACCATCCGAGAAGGGGCCAGTGTGGGAGAAATTTTAGGGGGGACAGTGGCCGGGGCCGGGGCTGCTGCCATTATTGCCGGGGTAACTGGCGATCGCCGGATTGATGCGTTAGAAGTGTTAGCCGGGGCTGCAGTGGGAACCTTAGCTGGATGGGGTTTACCGGAAGCCGGCATCATCGGTGGTGGAGAAGCAACAGTGATTGCGATTGAACCGGAACAGGATTTTACCCTTACTTTGCAGTCTAATTTTTCCCTTGCCTCTAACCGCAACTATCAACATACTGGCTATCGTTTAAGTTTCCCTGTACTGAATTTTGTAGTTAAATAAGGAACCCATAGGTACACTTATCCTATGGGTTAAACTTTTATCAATTATAACTGATGTTAGGTTAATTCATTAACCAACTCATTAAAGAGTAACCTGACCGCGTGACTTGCCACCTTCATTCTGAGTAACTTAATGGGAGTACCATTAAACTTATCTTGTTTCATCCAGTCATAAAGCTCCCGCAAGATAGGATTGTTTTTCCTTCCATTAGGTGTCTCAATTCGGGTGTAGATCCACTGCCAAAAAAGCTTACGACATAAAGAAGAACCTCCAATAATTTTCTTACTTTTCTGTCTTCCACTACTGTTTTCTGTCGGGGCAACTCCTAACATTTTCTCAAATCTTCTCCGAGATAAGTATCTCTTGGTATGAGAATTTTTACTATTCTTAGTAGAGCGTTTAAACACTACAATCGGTTTCCCATCATCTCCTAAGAAATTCTCAAAAGGATAAATCTGACTGATAAGGATCGCTTGATGTCTTAACCCAAAACGAAACTCCGTAAAAACCTTTCGATAGGAAAAGAATCGAGGATCATTAATTAATGGGTCTAACTCTTGTTCAATCTTAATCTCTTCTCGTTGCAGATCGCATAAGCGTTTAGCGTGTAACCTAACTTCATCAGTTAACCCTAAGCCAACCGTTTCAGCATATTCCTTATCATACTTTTTAGACTGACTTTCTCCAGCTAACCAACGATAAAAGATAGGAACTGTGTACCCATTTCTGTAAACACTTCGTTTACTAATCTCTGGAAATTGCCAAGCAAGATCCTGTCTCATACGATTAATGATAGGATTCTGCACTCGATTAAGATGTTCTAATCTTAGACAAAGTTCTCTGATTCTTGTAATCGGTTGCTCACGAATAGTTAAGAACTTACTCTTATTATTTAAGTTTTCTAACCCGTAATGAGCCAGAGCAAAACTATCAGTTTCATCCTCCTTATCAGGTAAACTTAAATGATCCCGATGAGTTGCTAGAGCGTTATGACTAACTAAGCGAATTTCTACCCCATTCTGTGCTAAAACATTAGCCCATATTTTCTGATAGTTAACCCCAGTAGGTTCCATAATAGCAATGTCAGGTTTAAGGGCTAATAAATCCTTAATTCCTTTGACTTTCCTTTTTGGATCGCCGTTGGCATTGGCTTCAAAATGATGGTAGATTGCCCGGTCAATATAAAATTGTCGAGGTTCGCTCGGCAGTTCTTCAAGAAGACAACAGACTGCCGTACCGTTGCCGATATCAATTCCAACTACTTTCATAGTTCCTGGGAGATAAACAACACCCACGAAAAAACCCTAAATCAAAAGCCTATGAATCTCCCAAAAGCCACGCCCGTAGGTAGCCTTATTCCCTGTTAAAGCTGCTTTAGCCTAGCTTTCGAGAAACTAGACTAACTGATTTAGGCATTCTCTAAGGACTATCCGTGCCTACGAAAACAAAAAAGCCGAAGCCTGTTTCGTTAATAAAGCCTGATCATCTCAAAACTCACACCCTAATAGAATGCGACATACAGCTTGCTGTGTGTCCATCTATTGTGAAGTGTTGTAAAGGGTTATGTATTTCTACTGAATCATAGATAAGATATTTTTATCAATTAAGTATTTAAGTATTAATGTATTGATGTGTTGAGTTGATTGGGGGGGGTATGATTTATCTAACAGAGGTTTAAAACCAGGAGGTTTATGAGCATAACTGTTAGATTCGATTATTTACAAGGGATTGCTTTAGTCGATTATGAATCTGAGATTAAAATGATTTTAGATTCAGTCTGTGAATTACTACCCATTGGTGATTCTTGGTCATTACTAAATAGATCCTTATTCCTCGG
>JASJBX010000121.1 GCA_030066295.1 Crocosphaera sp. | reverse complement strand
CCGTCGCGAGAGGCGCGAGGGATTCCCATATAGACTCTTGACTAGACTACCTAAATAGTCCCCGTCAGACCGCCATTACTGGGCTGTTTATAAGCGCGTTCACGGGGGCACCGACCGCCAACGGATCTAAAATCTATTTAATTTTTTGGCTGTGCGTCACCGCTAAACCTAATTCACCAGTCGCGTCACCTTTACAATTTCTAGGGCGATATTTGTCCCGACGATCTGAGGTAAGGGAAGCCAATCCCCTGAATATTTATTGCACTTTACTGCTATTCAGGATTATAGCACAATCCGACAGATTCTGCCCCGAAATTCATCCCGTCAGCATTGCTGACGGGATGAATTTCGGGAAGGAGATAAATCATAATTCACTCAGGATATTGCTCAGGACCCCAACCATAACAGCATTGATCTTGGATCGGGGTCTTGACATTAATTAGAATTCATGCTTAATTTAGCAATTTCATCTTGTACGGCGCGATGATCGTGACGTAGCGGTATTTGAACCCCTTTAGGAAGTTGATCTACTTTGGTCATAGCTTGGTCAAAATAAGTATAAGCTTCTTTAAGCAAAGCTAAATCTTTGGGTTGACCATCTTTCGTTCTGCCTTTTTTCCGCAATATTTGACCCTTAAAATATTGTAACTCGGGGTTATCAGGACTGTTGGCTAAGGCTTGATCGATGTATTGCATGGCTGTATCGTATTGATCCAAGTCTCGATAAGCAGCAAATAAAGCCCGATCCACCATATAGTTAGGGGCTGCATATTGTTCAAAACGGGCGATCGCATCTTCTGGGGAAGAAAAGGGTAAATTAACCGATAAAATTAAATCTAAGTAACCTTTCAATAAATTTAATTCTGGGTCATTAGGAGCAATTTTTTCGGCTTTTTCCAGATGATCAAACACCAACTGTAACTTATTAACCGCCCCTAACGGTCCTTTTGTTTTAAAGGTATGGGCCCCTTGTAAAAAATGTCCCACCGCTTGATATAAGTTACCTCGTAAGGGATCTTGAGGGGTTAATTGTTGCGCGGTTGAGAGGGTTTGATCGGCAGCATTTTTCATCACCTCCCAGTCTTCGTTAGAATAGGCGAGGGATGCTTTCATGGCGTAAGCCAGGGGTTCATTGGTTTCGGTTTGAACCGCTTGTTGTAAATAGGTTTTCGCCGTCAGATAATTACCATTTTTAAAGATTTCTACAAAAGCTGCTTCTGTATTGTCTCCAATGGGACGAGGGTTACTGCTACGGAAAGGATCTCCAGCTAATGAGGGAGTTCCCCATAAACTTAATGCGACTGTACACACCACAGACCAAGAGAGAGAAGCCTGTCCATATCTAATTAATTGCTTCAGCATAACTTTCTCTAGCTTGCATTGATTGATGATCTGATTCTATCCCACTTTTTTAGTTTCAATGTGTAGTACAAAGAGATTACGGTCTATTGTATTTCTCGGCCTTTAGCTAAATCACACTTAGCATGGGGCTGATTATTGGATAGGGTGAATTGGGCAATATAGTTAATATCTCCCCCTGGATCGTGGGTCTGACAGATAATAGAGGCAAAGACTCCCCTAGAATAATGTAACCCTGCGGTGTAGTTTTTGAAGTCTTTATCATAATTTTTGATGGCTGTGGCTTTGACTCGAACGGCATTGTAATGAATCGCTAAGGTGGTGCGAATATCATAGTAATCATTGCTGATGGCTACGTCTAAACCGTGGGTATGGTTTCGCATTTCCCTGTTACTAATTTTGGCAAAGTGTCCGTGTTCGAGATAATAAACATTTTCAGCGCGAAGCAAACTAGCAATTTGAGTTTGAATTTCAGTTTCTCTGGCCTTAGCAACCATAGCAAATAACTGTGGAATACTAATGGCTGCTAAGACTCCAAGAATGATAGTGACAATCATTAATTCGATGAGGGTAAATCCTGTCTGGGGGTTTTTTAGGAAGAATTGGGCTAAAACTGGTATAGGTAATCGAGTTTTCATTATAATGATTCTCTCAATTAGTTTAGACAATAGCGATTAATATTGATGAGGATACCCATTCTCGAATAATTACTTATCCCTCTTAACAATAGTTAGCAATTATAAATCTTTGCGGATAATTTTACCGATAGATTGGGGTAAGGTTTGAATGTCAATAACTTGTAAGGTTTTCATGTTATAGGTGGTGTATCTGCTTTCTTCTGAGTCCAAAGAAATATCGACAACCGTTAGGGTTTTTTGAGGGGATACATTACTATTTAATAGTTGACGGGGACCTCCTCCTAATGCCCCACTGTGGAGTAATTCTAATTGTCCTGTTTTTCCTGGATAATAAGCGTGATGATGACCACTAATATAGGTGTGAACCTTGTATTGTTCTAAGAGATTTTGTAATTTTTCTCCTTCTGCCATATAGTTTCCTGGGGTGTTTCTTCCCACTGCAACGGGATAGAGAGGAAGGTGTCCAATGGCCAGCCGAAGTTTGGCTTGTTTGGCTGCTAAACTATTGAAACTATTTTCGATCCAAGTTAACTGTTTTTGATCAATAATATGGGTTGAAGCATCCCAAACTAAGTAAAAGATATCCTGTTGTTGAAAACTATAATAAAAAGGAAAATTATCCTTATCAATAAAGGTTAAACCTGGGTTATGATTGGGGTTATTCCAATAGGCAGAAGCGAGGTTTCTTTCTTGTTGAAAACTATATTTTTCTCCACTAATAGAACCGGAACCATCGTGGTTACCAATGGTGAAACCAAAGGGGATATTCGCCTGTCTTAAGGGGGCTGCAATATGGACATCAAAGGCTGACCACATAGCCTCTATTTGTTGACTGGTTAATGACCGTTTTTGTCCGGCTACCATGTCCCCTCCACATAGGACAAGATCCGGTTGCCATTGAGGAATTAACGCGATCGCTTTATCGATTTCGGGATCATAATCTGTTGAACCGTATTGACTGTTTAAATCGCTAATAAGAGTAATTCTAACGTCTCCTTTAATGGGGGCATATAACCCATCAGGGGCAATAGCAATGGGTTGATTAATAGGCGGTTCTTGGGTATTTTCTAGTTCTAAATTTTGGAGTTTTTGGGGTTCAGATTTATTCCAAAATTGATGACCAAGACCAGCAAATCCAAATCCAATTAATCCACCTGTAAGTATTAAAAATTGACGACGATTATAAATCATTTTATTTATTAATTATTGAGTGAATTAAACTGTATTAGCTAATGAGGGACTAGGTAAGGGTTCATCATCAGCTTCATAAGAAATAATAAGGGATTCAATCGCTTCTTGTCCATTAGCAACAGCTTCTTCGTAAGTCTCCCCATGAGTCCGCCAATATTGGCCTGGAAAATCAGGTAATGCGACTAAAAAACAATCATCTTCATCGAACCATTGAATGACCATAGGATATTTAATTTTTTCCATTTGTTTGTCTCCTTTCGACACGACTCACTCCTATTCGTTATCAACCCTATATTCAGTAAAACTATAAATGGTTTGTCTTTCCCAAGGGAGGGTACATTGAGAGGGTTTTTTGGTAATAGTAAAAGGACGACGATCTAATTTCACTTGAAGTCCTGACATGGGATCATCTCCTGAAGAAATTAAAAATTCTAAGCGTTTAATATTCGGCCAAGTTACTAGATTATCCACAATATTAATGATGGCTTGAACGTAAGGATGTTTCATATTTTTATACCAATGATCTTCCACCATTTGCAGTTGTTCAAATCCTAGATGGAAAATCAAAGATGGTCGTTCAAATAAAGCGATCGCCACCGGTCTTGCTTCTTCTTGTAATAATAATTGAACGGAACGACTCAGTTGACGAACTTGTTCTAAATTTTTATATCTTTCTTTCACTGATATATTCTCAGTTTTCCAGTCGATGGCAATAGTAATTAAATAGGTTTGTAGGAATAAATGTCCTAATTTTTCGGCTTTGGTGGACAAATAACTAGAATTATAATTGTTAGGTTCAATTAATAACGGCAACCGTTCGACCACCTCTAAACCATACCCTTTTAATCCAGCAATTTTTCGGGGGTTATTAGTAATTAATTTGATTTTTTTTACCCCTAAATCATTCAACATCTGGGCCCCCATTCCATAGTCCCTCAAGTCCGCCGGAAACCCTAATTTTTCGTTCGCTTCGACGGTATCGAGTCCCATATCTTGCAAAGAATAGGCTTTTAATTTATTGACTAACCCGATCCCTCGGCCTTCTTGTCGGAGATATACCACAACCCCCGATCCCGCTTTTTCGATCATTTGTAACGCGGTTTGTAGCTGCATTCGACAGTCACATCTGAGGGAACCCAATGCGTCGCCGGTTAAACATTCTGAGTGCATTCGTACCATAACAGCATGGTCTTTAAACTGACTGGGGTCCCCTTTAACAATGGCCACGTGTTCGGTCTCATCTAAAACGTTACGATAGGCGTAGAGTTGAAACGTCCCAAACTGACTGGGAAACTGACAGACGGTTTCTCGATAGACAAAGCGATCGTGTTGCAAACGATAACTAATGAGATCAGCGATACTAATTAGCTTTAGGTTATGTTTTTTGGCATAATCAAAGAGTTGAGGCAGTCGGGCCATGGAACCGTCGGGGTTTTGGATCTCACAGATAACTCCTGCAGGGTACAGTCCGGCCAGTCGTGATAAGTCCACTGCTGCTTCGGTATGACCGGCGCGTTTGAGAACCCCTCCTACTTTAGCCCGAATGGGGAAAATATGGCCGGGACGGGTTAAATCGTCCGGTTGGGTGTTAGGATTAATAGCGACTTGAATGGTGCGGGCCCGGTCTTCTGCGGAGATGCCGGTGGAGACACCCAGGTGGGGAGACGCATCGATACTGACGGTGAATGCGGTTTGATTGCTGTCGGTGTTTTTGGTCACCATGAGAGGAAGGTCTAACTCATCCAACCGTTGACCGTTCATGGCTAAACAGATCAGTCCCCGCGCTTCGACGGCCATGAAATTGATCATGTTCGGGGTGGCAAATTGAGCAGCGCAAATGATGTCCCCTTCGTTTTCACGGTTTTCGTCGTCTACTACGATAATAGCACGGCCTGCTTTGATATCGGCTAAAGCAGCGTCAATGGGGTCAAATTGAGAGATTAGGGTTTGTGAGTCGTTCACAAGTGATTGCTTAAATTAGTAGAACTTATCTTCTTCTAGATTGTAGCGAATTCTACGGATATGGAGTAATGGATTTCTAATAGGGTTAAAAGCTAAAGTGTATTGAGAAAAATTTCTATATCAGTCTTAAAATTTTCGTGACATTGATTAATTTTATCTGCTAGGTCGATGACTCTTTTTGGTTCTAAATCATAAGCATATAAACTTCTCGCAACATGACGAAACCCTCTAAATTCATTGAGGTTTTCATAGGTTTGTTGAGAAATAACAGTACAACGAATGGAAGGTATTTCTATTAGCATTTGACTTAATAATTGTAGATGCCAATTTTTACCAGAGGGTGTGGTTTGATCTATTTGTTTAGCAATTAACACAAAAATCCTTTCAACTCCCATATAAAAGTTTTCAAGATATAAAGTCAAGGCACTAATTAAACTATCAAAATAAATATCATTGTCTCTCTTATCAATCAACTCAAGGGTGTTATTGATTTTAGTCACTACTTTTTCTAGATTATTAAATTCTTTCAAAATTTTATCTTTTAAATGGATCATAATTCAATTCCTTGCTCAATAGCATCTAATATATAAGGCTTTGCATTTTGTACTTCTACTAAATCGATGGAAAAATTATCAGCTATTTCTAATAAAAAGCCAACTGCTTGAAAATAATCTTGTTCAGGCAAACCCCAAACGGCTATATCAATATCAGAATAATGATTCATCTTCTCGTAATCTAATAAGGAACCAAATAAAACAACTTTGATTACTCCATACTTGTTTTTAAGAAAATTAGCACATTTCTTTGCAATTATTAATCCTTTTTTTTGCCTTTGTTTCATTTGTAATAAATATTGTTCATGATTTTTTCTGGCTGCTAAAATTTGGGTGATCATTTCTTGTTTTTTCGATTCCGTTAAATAGTTCATATTCTTTATTTTTATATAGATTACACATAGAAAATAAAACTTACAGTCCTAATAATTGACTGATTTGTGGTAATAATTCATTACATTCTATGACTAACTTTGTAGCAGTAGGCAAGGTAGAAACCATCCCAAAAATGGCATTTTTAGACAGTTTTGCTAACTTTTTCAAGTTACTATCTTCGGGATTTTTAGCAGCTTCGGTAATATTGTTAACACTGTCTAATATTTCTGCTTTTGTTTCATCGTTAAGATTATTTTCTGTTTCTATGGCTGTTTTTAATTGACTTAATAGCTGTTTTATGCTAAGTTTTCCGTCTTCTGTATTATCAGGTATTTGTTGAATATTATTGCTCACTTTTCCACTAATATCTCGTAAATTAGCGATAAAGTTAGTAGCGTTAATATCTCTAGCTTTGATGTTTTGGCTGTTGTCTGAACTGTTAGTCATGGCTTTGTTTTCGTTAATAATATTGGTTTCGGATGGTTTTAAAAGTTCCACGACTTTAATTATATCTTTTTTGTGTTCTTTTTCTACTTCTAAGAGTTTCGTAGCAGTTGCTGCTTGTAACCTGAGTTCATAAACTTCATCAAACGTATTTTGTATGTTAGCTTTATCTGCATCTTCGGGAACTTCTACGGTAACTAAAACATCGTTGCCCTTTTTCTCAATACCTTGAATATTGTCGTAACTAATATTGGGATGTTCTTCGACAATTTTATCAAAGGCCATTTTAAACGCTTCAGGGTTTATACCATTTTTCAACAATAATTGCACTGTATTAATAATTTCTCGATACAGTTTCTCAAAATCTCCTGGTTGAAACATTTTATTGGGATCGTGGGGACGGCGTTCCCTGGTTCCATTGTTTCCTGGTTTTTCTAATAAAAATAAATATTGACAGTCAACGTGATCTAAAATCGTAGTTTGATCGATGTTCCAAGCTTCAATACAAGCCCCCGTTAAATTACAGTGAGTAAAGTTAGTATGAATAGCAGAAACTTGGGTTAAGTTTGTCCATTCTAGGTTAGTGGCTCGTAAACTAGCATCATTCAGATTACACTGTTTCAAGTTGGCCTCATTTAAGTTAGCCCCGTCTAAGTTTGCTCCGTGTAAGTCGGTGTTGAGGTATGATTTTTTGTAACCATATCCGGTCATTAATAACTCTCTGACATGGGTTTGAGAAAGTATAGTATTGCCTGGACGAATACGATCTAATTTTTGAGCGTTTTTGAAACAAGTACGGATTAAAATAGCCTCTCTGAAATCGGTACTTTTTAAGGTTGCTTGGGTGAAGTTAGCATCCGTTAGATTAGCCTTTCTAAAAGTAGTGCCACCGGTTGCAGCAAAGGCCATAGCAAAAGTAGGTATCCAAGCATCTCTGGGATCACCTTTCATAGCACGATAAGCAAGATAGGAGGCAAACAAGGTTAGGGCTACAGCTACAGCTACGGCGAAGGCTCTGGCTAAGGCCACATTTACGGGTACAACTGTGGCTACAGGTACGAATGTGGTTACGGCAAAAGCTACGGCAAAAGCTAAAACTGTGGCGAACAGGAATGCTGACAGTCCAGCGACGAAGAATGCCCCAGCCAAGACCCCGGCCCCAGCTACAGGTACTGCTACGGCTACAGCTACGACTGAGGCTACTGCTCCGACTATGGCTAAGGCTGGAGCCAAGGCTACTATTGCAGCTACCGCTCCAGCGAAGGCGAAAGCAAAGACGAAAGCGAAGGCGAAGGCAAAGGCTCCTAAACCTGCCCCTAGGACTCGAAAGTAACTAATAATACAAAAAAGCAACATCATAATTAGACTTGTCCATCCCGCCACTTGAGCCTCTATACTAGAGCTATTAAATGTCAGAGAACTTAAAACTCCAACAAAGGCTGAACAAACGCTAGATAGAGCAATCAGCAGCAAAGTAGCCAATAATAAGCCAATCATCCACCGTTTCTGTAACCCTGCCGTTGCTTTGCTAAAATCAGTGTCTCTGAGGGTTGCACTGGTAAAGTTGGCCCCTCGAATATCACAACCCCTAAAAATTGCCCCTGATAAGTCCTTTCCCGCAAACTTTTGACCCCTGAGACATTCTCCTGAGAAGTCCCGTCTTCCTGCGTTATAGAGGTTAATTAGCTCCGATGCTTTCATGGTTGATTATGTAGGGTGGGCAATGCCTAAAATTACCTTGATATCAAAATTGTATAGCACTACGCATTATGGTTAGGACATTGACAAACACTGAAACCCTTTTCTCACCTACTTTTGCCTTTTGTTCGCTAGAGCCGGAACGAAGTGAGGAACTTTTGACTTTTGCCTTTCGCGTAGCGGTGTAGCTGTAATGAGCATTGCCCACCTTCCTCGTGTATCAGTAAACAGTGAATTTTGTGCTAATGGTAAAAAGTCGTGTTATTATGAGAGTTAGTAAGGTATGATGCCCCCAGTGTAAACAGTTTTTGCAGTAAATGCGGTTTGAATGGGACGACCAAAAAGAACAGCAGAACATCAAGAAACACAAAGTTTCTTTTAGAGAGGCAGCAACGGTATGGACAGATCCCTTAGCTTTAATTGCACCTGATCCTCTACATTCTACTGAAGAAGAGAGAGAATGGATTATTGGGCAATCATATCAACGAAAATTGCTAATGGTTGTCTATACCCTTAGAAAAGGAAAAACTCGCATTATTAGTGCTAGAGTAGCTACTAAAAGAGAGCGTGAAAACTATGCAGAAGGAACCTGAATTCCCCTTTGAAAAAGCTAGACGCATTACCCAAGCGGAGGTTATAGCTGCTCAAAAAGCTATTAAAGAACAGTTTAACCTAGAAAAACCCCAACAGGAAACATTTTCGCCCCCAGAAAATGCTCCTGATCAGATTATCAACATCCCTGTTTCTTCTAAGGTCATTGAATGGGCAAAAAAAGAAGCTCAAACCAGAGGGACTGACTATAAAACGGTGATTAACGAAGAACTTTTGAAGATAGCAGAGACAACTCGATAGTTTTAATCACCATGAAGATGGAGAATAGCGGACTTGAACCGCTGACATCCTGCTTGCAAAGCAGGCGCTCTACCAACTGAGCTAATCCCCCAAGCGAAACAACCGACAATTTTTTTGTGTCGATATTTTACTCACTCTTACAATTATATACAGACTTCTTTAAAATAAGCAAGGGGTGAGTCAAAATTTTTTTCGGTGAACCCCGAACCCTGAACTCCGAACTCTCACTATGCGTTACACTGTTGCTACTTTCTACAAGTTCCTTCCGTTTCCCGACTGTGCTGACAAGAAAGACTTATTCCTAGAAGAATGTCACAAACACGACCTAAAAGGCACTATATTATTATCCAAGGAAGGTATCAACGGAACCATCGCCGGAACGGCTGATGATATTGAAGCAGTTATCAACTATTTACGCAAGGATGAACGGTTAGCCGACTTAGAGGTTAAATATTCCACTGCTGATGATTTGCCATTTGAACGGATAAAAGTCCGCTTAAAAAAGGAAATTGTTACCCTAGGAATGCCAGAGGTTAACCCTAATGAACAAGTGGGAACCTATGTTACTCCTGAACAATGGAATGACTTAATTAAGGATGAGGAAACCATTGTTATCGATACTAGGAATAACTACGAAGTGGATATCGGAACGTTTCAAGGTGCCATTAATCCTCAGACACAATCTTTTAGAGAATTTCCTGACTATGTACAGCAGAATTTAGACCCCAACCAGCACAAAAAAGTTGCTATGTTTTGTACTGGGGGAATACGCTGTGAAAAGGCAACTTCTTTCTTATTGAAACAAGGATTTTCTGAGGTTTATCATCTCAAAGGTGGCATTTTAAAGTATTTAGAAGAAGTTCCAGAAGAGGAAAGCTTATGGAAAGGAGAATGTTTTGTTTTTGATGAAAGAGTTGCTGTGAAACATCATCTAGAAATGGGTAGTTATGAAATGTGTTTAGGCTGTGGTCATCCCATTTCAGAAGAAGATAAACTGTCCGAGAAATATGAAGAGGGTGTCTCTTGTCCCCATTGCTATGATCAGTTAACGCCCGAAAAAATAGCCAAACAAAGAGAAAAACAAAGACAACTTTTACAACAGAAACAACTAAAACAAATATGACCCAACCTCTTGCTGGCTACACCTTACCTGTGTTTGCTTGTGCATCAGCGATCGCAGCTTTAACCCATTTACAAAATAAGAAAAATACAGAAACAGTTTCTTTCAATTTAATCGAACCCGATGAAACTGTTACTATTCCCGTTCAACAAGTAGCCAAAATAAACAATAATACCGCTTTAGCCATTACGTTAAGTGATCCAGGGGACAATTTAGATTTAACCCGAAATACACCTATTTGGGCAATAGTAGAACTTGGTCAAAATAGTAACAAAAATGAACAAGAAAAGATCATCATTAAAGGAGGTGAAGGAATAGGCAAACAAATTAATCAGAATAATAAAGATGCTATTTATTACTACGCAACCAAATTATTAAGACAGAACTTAAAACCCTATTTAAACCCAAGAGAAGCCATTACCGTAACGATTATCTTACCCGAAGGTAAAAAGTTAGCCAAACGCACATCAAACGAAGCATTTGGAGTGATTGAAGGACTATCCTTATTGGGGACATCTGGTATTTCTCGACCCTTAAGTTCTCCCGAACAATTAGATAGTTATCAACAAGAATTAAGAGAAAAAGCACAACAATTTGATACCTTAGTCTTTTGTTTAGGAGAAAATGGTTTAGATTTAGCTGGAAAATCGGGAATAAATCCCCAACAATTAATCAAAACAGCTAACTGGTTAGGACCCTTGTTAGTAACAGCAGCAACCGAAAAAGTAGAATCTATTTTATTATTTGGTTATCATGGAAAACTAATAAAATTAGCAGGAGGAATTTTCCATACTCATCATCATTTAGCCGACGGAAGACTAGAAATATTAATTACTCATGGGGTAAAAATAGGGTTAGATAATAAAATTTTACAACAACTTTTAACCTGTCAAACCACCGAAGAAGGATTACAATTTTTAAGAAAAATAGATGCAGAAACTAACAATAATTGGACGGAAAAAGTTTATCAATCTATTGTAGAAACCATTGACAAAAAAACCAACTTATACATCAAGAAATATGTTGAGTTTGATGTTAAGATTGGCTCGATTGTTTTTGGACGCGATCGCAAAATTATTATGGTTAGTGAAACAGGAAAAATATTGCAGAATAAATTAATAAGTTAACCAGGAAACCAGTCATCTGAAAGTGCATCATTAAGAGAAATATTACAATTATCGGGAATCGAAAATAGTTCTTTCATAATTGAAATACGAACAGGATAGATGTCTTCCCAGATAGGTTCTACTTTATTCTTTAAGGCAGGATTTTTCCGCAGAATCTTCTTAACTTGCACCCGAAAGTTTCTAATTTCAGCTTTCCAACCTCTCGTATAATATTCTTTTTCTGAGTCCCAATAAGATAACTTGAGAAGATGGTCTAAAAGACGTTCTAAATAGTTTTCTCAAGCATTTTCTCGACTTTTTCCCCAGTCTTCTATTTCCTCAATTAAATTATCCCAGTCCACTTGCTCAAATCGTTTTAACTTGAGTAGTTTAACTTGTTCTTGTGTCCATGTATAATAATCCGATGAATAGTTATTCATCAGGTTAACTCATTATTCTGCAATTCACTTTTACTATTATAACCTAGCTCAAGAAGATAGATTTCATATAATATATAGTAAGATAAAGTGAGGAACTTTTGATTAGTATTCCCAATCTTAAGGACAGTTAACTTATATTCTTATATCATGATTAAACAGAGTCTAGTTACCCTAGTTTTCAGTGCATTAACCCTCATTACAACTCAAGTTAACGCTCAAACCCCTGCACCTTCTTTACAAGACTTAGTGGGTGCAAGAGGAAGCAGTGGAGAGATGGAATTAAAAAGACGAGGATATCAATACTTAAGAACTGAAAAATCGGCAACAGATTCTTATTCTTATTGGAGAGAAACCAGTACAGGAAAATGTCTTACCGTACGCACATCTGAGGGACGTTATCAATCTCTAGTATATGTACCGAATTTTGATTGTCGAGTCGCACAAACAAGTGGTAGAAGAATTACTATCAGTTTTCCTAGTGGTAGTCACTGTGGGGCCTATGCAGGAAGAATTAATACAGGGGATACTTTTGTGTTAAACTTAGCGAGAGAGCAACAATTAATTATTGAACAATCAACTCCTCATGATTATTCTGTACAAGCACCCAATGGTGAATATTTAGAAGTCATTCAACGATTTCCTAATAATGAAAATCAATATTGGACAGGAAATCAATTCGGTAATTTTCAAGTAACAGTTGCTAGTGTTCCCCAAGGAAGACCGATTGATATTAAGTTTTGTGCTTATACAGGAGAAGGAGAATTATAATAGTTTTCAATTAAATAGAGTTCGGTTGCTTCTTTGAGATTAGATAATGCTTCTTCTGTCTTATCTCCTTGACTCGCTGTTCCTACTTCTGGACATTCAGCAACGTAGACATCTTCTTCCCAATAGATAATCGCAGTAAATGTTCTATTCATTATTTGTTAATTTCGTTCAAGTTGATGCGGCAATCTCGTTGTATTCAGGTGAGGCATAACATCATTCAAAACCTAGGTTACAAGCGCACACCTTCTCCGTTATGTTTATAATATCATGTCAAGTCAAGAAAAGCAAGGGGTTAGAAGACATATTTTTATAGCTGTAACACGACTAATTATCGGGTAAAGTTACCGTATCTAACCAAAAAGATTCAATCCCTTTCACTAATTTAAACAAGTCTTTTAAGTTACGAGACTTAGTAATATAACAGTTAACATAGAGGTCATAACTCTCCTGGATATCCTCATCATTACTAGAAGTTGTTAACACAATGACAGGAATACGTTTAAGATTAGGATCGCTTTTAATTTCTGCTAAGACTTCCCTCCCATCCTTACGGGGTAAATTCAAATCAAGGATAATTAAATTAGGTCGGGGAGACTCATGAAACTCCCCTTCCTTTCGCAAGTAGGCCATCGCATCCATCCCATTCCTGACGATCATTAATTGATGGGGAACGGTACTGGTTTTTAGCACTTCTTGAATCAGACGAATATCTGCCTTAGAATCTTCTACTAAGAGGATAATCTTATCTTGCTGACCCTCTCTTGCGATCACGTTGTTTGCCTCCTACTGGTATGGTGAAATAAAATGTTGCACCTTGGCCGATTTCTGACTCTACCCAAATTTTACCCCGATGACACTCCATTATTTTCTTACAAATAGCTAACCCCATTCCGGTTCCTGGGTATTCGTCACGGGTATGTAATCGTTGGAAGATGACAAAAATGCGATCGCTAAACCGAGGATCGATCCCCATACCGTTATCCTGTACCGAGAATAACCATTCATCTTCTAACCGTTGCGCTTGAATATGAATTTCTGGGGTTTCTTCGCTGCGGAATTTAATCGCATTAGAAATGAGATTCAAGAACAATTGTATTAACTGAATATCATTGGCCATGACCGTAGGTAGAGGATCATGGGTAACGACAGCGTTGGTTTCTGCGATGCGTCCCCGTAGATTAGCGATCGCTTTTTCTAATGCGGTTTCGGACTCGGTCAGTTGAAACTCGATGTCTCGCATATCCACCTTAGAATAGGCTAACACATCATCGATGAGGGTTTGCATCAAACTGACCCCTTCTACAGCGAAATTGATGAATTCTTTAGCATCTTCATCTAATGCCTCATCGTAGCGCATTTCCAACAGTTGCACATAGTTGGACACTTGATTTAAAGGTTCTTGTAAGTCGTGGGATGCAACATAGGCAAATTTCTTTAATTCTGCGTTAGAAAGTTCTAAATCGTGGGCTAATTGGGCTAATTCGTCCGCTTGTCGGAGAATAATGTTAACTATCGCCTCTTTTAACCCTAATGCTGCTTTTATTTCTACGGGTTTCCAGGAGAGAGAGGTTAAGCGGACAGTTTCTTTCCATAATTCAAAGGATTTTCGGGGACATAACCGCAAATTTCCCTGTATATTCTGCATTTCGTAAGCTTTCGACGGATCTCCTCCCCAGTTGACCGTTTGAATCACTTCAGGACGGAACCATAAGATATAATTGCGGTGAGAAATTTTAATCGCTAATAACCCACTGGCCACGTCTTTAAAGTTACGTGCATCTGCGTATAAATTAGGTAAAGAAGGGGTCGAAAACACTTCCTCATTAACATTTTTCTTTAACCATTGCAGTAAATATTGAATCTCTTCTGTATTTGGCGTTTTTCCGATTAAACTGTAATCATCTCCCACACATACCGCAACCCCTTGGGAACTGGTTAAATCTAGCAGTTTTTGCTCACGTTTGATTAACCCTTCAATAAAGTTATCTGCTTGGGTCATTGATTCAATTAACCCCCCTTGAATGGCGGTTAATTTCATGCGGTAATCGTAGTCTTTTGTTTCTTCTTTTGCCGAAATTTCGGCAAAAACCACTTGTCCCAAAAATTCGCAAGCTTTTCTTAATTCGTAGGGAACATATTTCGGGGTTAAATGGTGACAAGCGATCAGTCCCCATAATTTTCCTTCATCGATTAAGGAGATAGTTAATGATGCACCTACCCCCATATTATGGAGATATTCGAGATGACAAGGGGAGGCACTTCTAAGGATAGAATGGGTTAAATCTAAGGCCGTATTGTTGAGAGGATATAACTTGGGAAATAAATCCACTCCTGTTGCTTTTGCGTCGGGAATTAAACGGATATAGTTAGAAGTAAACAGTCTTCTGGCCGGTAAAGGAATATCAGAAGCGGGATAATGCAGACCTAAATAGGGTTCTAATTGCTCTAGTTTATCCTCTGCTATTACCTCCCCATGATCGTCTTCATCAAACTTGTATAACATGACTCGATCAAACCCAGTCATTTTGCGGACTTCTTTGACAATAATTTGACAAAAATCCGTTAAATTAGCATTACTTTGTAATTGAGTAATCGAGGCTTTCGCTAAGTGATAAAAACTCAAAAAAGGAATATTCTCTTGAGAAATAGCAGGTTCCAACTCTAAAATTAAATATCCTTGACTATTACGATGAAAAACCCCATCAAAAATAACATAATTATCCCCATCAACTCTTGCCCAAAGTTTAGTCGGGTTAATAAAATCTAAGTTATTACTTTCTAGTCCTGTTTTCAACTGTTCGATTTGAAAACTATCGAAGATATCATCTAAACTTAAGTTAATAATCTCCTCTGGTGTAATCCCAAAAAATTGCTTGGTATTGCGGCTAGTTTGAACAATTTTCAGATTCGACTCATCGAGAACTAATAATACACCATGATCTTGAATTTTTCCCCATAAATGTATTTGTAATTCTTCTAATTTTTGGAGATTAATATCGTGAGTTAGGTTAGCGTTACTAATCATAAGGATTCCCTCCATTGACTGGGTTAACTAATAATTTTCAACTTATATGAATGTCATTTCTTGCTACAAATTGACTGGAAACGGTACTATTTTTTATTCTTTTAGTTTATGATATTGAGTTCAAGTATAACGCAAAATTTCTTGCCTAGAGATAATAAATTATTAAGAATCAATATGAAATGTAATGGAAGCAAATCTGCGGTGCTTGTCTTGCAAAACTTCAAGAAAGTACATATATTTTTATATAAACAGTCATTTAAAAAAAGTTTTATTAAGATGATCAGAAAAAAGTTAAGAAAACCCCCATGACTTTGAGTATCCTAGAAGTATCTAGTTTGAGTTATAACTAACAAGAAATTTATTGGTAAGTATAGATACTTACCAGTATCACGAAAGCATTAGGAGGCAAAATTGATGAATACTGATTTCACACAAGCATTAATGGTAATAGGTTTAATTAGCCTTGCTTGCACCATTATCTCCCCTATTTTACTCTGGTTATTAAGTGATAATGAGGTACAAAGTAGTCCAGAAACCCCGATATTTTAAGTAGAAAATCAAGGGGGACGAGGCTCATTAATTATAGTATGAACAGTGAAGTTTTTCTAAGAAAAAACTTCACTGGTTTTATCCCGTTACTGATAATCCTTCCACCAGCAAAGAGGGAGTGAAACAAGCATCTATCCAACGATTATCATTCCCTAAAGCCACAATTTCTTTTAAGGTTTGATAAACATTACCTGTCACCATAGTATCTTTAACTCTTCCCGTTACCTTGCCATTTTTGACACGGTAACCGAGATCAATATTAACTGAAAAGTCCCCCGAAATATCGGCACCTCCCCCCAAAATTTGGTCGACAATAATCCCCTGATCGAGTTGCTGCATTAACTCGTTAAAATTCTTGTGTCCAGGTTCAACAATTAAATTAATTAAACTCGGCGTAGGATAACTCCCCAAACTGGAACGAAAGCCATTTCCTGTACTTTTTAGCCCCAATAATCTCCCCCGAGTGCGATCGCTGTAAAATTGGTTTAATCTGCCCTTTGTGATCAGAGATAACGGTTGGGTGAGGGTTCCTTCATCATCAAACGGACAGGTATAGGGTTGAAAATTGGGTTGTTGGGATAACGTCAAGCTTTCAGAAATGACCGTTTCCCCCAATTTCTCACTCCAAGGAGAAGCCTTTTCTAACACCATTTTACTATTCAAAGCATCCGATACCGTATCCCATAACATGGCGGCCCCGTTGGGGGTGAATAAGACCGGAATACGTCCCGTTGGGGGAGAAAACGTTTCCTTTGCCCATGCTAACCGTTGTAAAATTCCCTGTACGGCCTTGTCTGTCTTTAAAGCTTGGCAACTATGTTCCCCTTCATAAATAGCCAAAAAATCCTCTCCTCTAACCCATTCCACCCCGATGTAAAAATCCGTAGAAACCTCGCTATATTGACAATGAAGCCCCAAAGAATTGACCAAACAAGAAAAAGCGTCAACAGAAGCAAACTCACCGCTACAAAGCACTTCTGGATAGTCCTGACGTAATTGGGCGATCGCATCTTTGCCCATTTCTATGAACGTTTCAACGGCCATTGCTTCTCCCACAGTGGGGCGAATATCGGTACGGGGTTCGTGTAATTCGATGATTTGGGGATCGTTGAGGTTCGATAAAGCGATCGCCCGTTCCACTAACGCCTCCCCATCGACCTCCCCATAAGCTACCGCTAACCCAGGAGATCCCCCTTTCCACAACCGCAAAGCCGTCCCTTCCGACTGGGAACTCTCCAACTGCTTAAGACGGTTTGCTTCAAAAAACACCGGTCGAGACTGGGAACGGGACTGATAAACCTCTGCTTGGGTTGCCCCTGCTTTGAGGGCTAAGTCAATTAATTCTTCTGGGTAATGGGTCATAATTTTTCAGGGGTGAATGATCAGCAATGATAGGATTATTACCCAATTTGGGAACCTTTAGATATATAGCACTACGTATTAAGGTGTTTGCCATTGGACAAAGCTAAAACCCTCTCATATTCTAACTTTTGCCTTTTGCCTTTTGCCTTTTGCCTTTCGCGTAGCGGTATAGAGGAGTGATCCCCATCAATGAGTAAGATGTTAAAAATCATTGCTCTTTGGTAACAAGCTGTTACATTAAAAAGACAGGTTTATGGAAAAATACGGAAAACTCCTATGACAAATACCCCTTCATCGACCCCAGAAACTAACCCCACCCCCACCACCGATGAACCCCAACCCAGTTACACCAAACTAGCGATGCGGAACATGGTTCGCAAAGGAGGACAATCTCTAAGACACTTCTTTCTTACCACTGTGGGACTTTTAGCTTTCTTAATTGGAATTTCCTATTTAACCCGTTAGCATAAACAGGTTGATAGCGTCTGAGACTTCAAATCTGGTGATTGAGCTAAATGTTCAAGAGGTTTTCCCGGTTCATTCCGAACCAATAACCCTATCAAATCCCATTGTCCCTGAAATCTGGAAACAGTGGTTTCAAGCCTGGGGAAAAGTCCTTGCTTGTGATCTACCCGTAGCTTCTGATTATGAATTAACCCTCAGATTGACCGGAGATCAAGAAATTCAAAGCTTAAACGCCCAATATCGTCATAAAAACCAACCCACTGATGTTTTGGCCTTTGCTACCCTGGAATGGAATTTTCCCACCATTGCCCCTGAAGAACAAGCCCATGAACCCCTATACCTTGGAGATATTATCATTTCCCTGGAAACAGCATCCAAACAGGCACAACAACAAGGCCACCCCCTCCAGCGAGAACTCGCTTGGTTAGCGGGCCACGGCTTTCTGCATCTGTTGGGATGGGACCACCCCGATGAAGGAAGATTACAAGCAATGCTACAAAAACAAGAAACATTGTTAAAATTTATCGGCCTTTAAGTGCAAAATTGCTACACTATATGTTCTAATTGAACAGACTTCGTAAAAATATTTAATTATTCTGTACCAAACTTAGTAAAACTTAAGATTATGAAAGCCGATTTTAAAATGAGTCAATCTTCTCTCACCAGTCTTTTCGCCAGCACAGCAGCCTTAAAACAGCCCCAAATCACCGAGTATCCCAGGGAAGAAAGTCTCTCCGAGATTAGAAAAAACGCGGCTTGGCACATTGCCCCCAATCTCTTCCTCAGCTTCAAATATGCTTGGTCTGGCATTTCTTACGCTTTTGTGACCCAACGAAATTTTCGTATTCATACAACCATGACTGCCACTGCCATTAGTGTCGGGTTATTGCTTCATGTCAATGCAGTGGGAATGGCCATCGTCGCTTTAACCTGTGCCTTAGTCATGGTTCTCGAATTACTCAATACCGCCTTAGAATCCGTGGTGGATTTAACTGTGGGTCAGTCCTATCATGAATTAGCTAAAATTGCTAAAGACTGCGCGGCCGGTGCTGTTATGATCTCAGCCATGGCTGCTTTACTCGTGGCCGGGTTTATTATTGCGCCCCCCTTAGTCGCTTTAGTCCTTCCTTTCTAAACTGTCCTAGGGATCACATTGAGTACCATCATCGAGGAGATAAGCATTGATTCTCGTTATCGATAATTACGATAGTTTTACCTATAACTTGGT
>JASJBX010000120.1 GCA_030066295.1 Crocosphaera sp. | reverse complement strand
GGATTATTGGGGGTTACTTTTTCATTGGTGGGAAGCATTCTAGGAGTTATTGCATTAACCATAACTTGGACAGTTTCCTTTCTTATTTCAGGGTTGGTAGCTTGGGTTTTCTCTTGGAGTTTAACAGTAGTTTTTGCGGGAATATTTGTCGGGGGTGGGGTTTTTATTAAGCAATTTTCTTTAGTGGGGTTAGTCATATTTTTAATGTTGAGTATTTATCTAAGTTTACAAATTATTTTTAATCATAATAGAGAAACTTATATTATGAAAATTTCCCAAACAATTGCAGATATAGGAAACACGAGATTTTAAGATAAGATAACATTAAAATAACGACCACTCATTTATCCCTGAAGGACAATCAAATGATGAATCCCATAACCCTTAATGTTAAACCTGTTAAACTGACAGATGAAGAATTTTATCAACTTTGCCAAGTTAATGAATCATGGCGACTGGAATTAACCGCAAAAGGAGAACTATTAATTATGCCCCCATTAGGTGGAAAAAGTGGCAAGAGAGAAGCTAGATTAATTAGTAAATTATGGGTATGGAATGAAGAAACTAACTTAGGGGTTGTTTTTAGTTCTTCAACCGTTTTTCGTTTACCTAATGGGGGAAAACGTTCCCCTGATGTAGCATGGGTTAAACTAGAAAAATGGAATAGATTAACCGAAGAAGATCAAGAAAAGTTTCCGCCTCTATGTCCTGATTTTATTATAGAGTTGCGTTCTCGAACAGATAAATTAGAAGACTTACAAGAGAAAATGCTAGAATATCTGGATGCAGGTTTAATCTTAGGATGGTTAATTAATCCGCAACAGCAACAAGTAGAAATTTATCGTCAAAATCAAGATAAAGAAATTATTTATCTTCCTGCTAATTTATCAGCAGAAGATGTGTTACCTGGTTTTATTTTAGATATTCCTATTATGTAATTATTTTCTAAGTTTATAGTTTCATTTTTAACCAGTCAAATACTTGTTCTGTTGTTAAACTTATATTAATCCCTTCAAGAACTAATAAATTATCATTACGATGACAAAATTCTGGTTGTTTATCTGGTTGAAAAATAAGAATCGAACGATCATCAGGATCGATTAACCATCCTAATTGACAGCCATATTTTAAACAATGTAGAATGTTATTGGTAACTCGATTAGAACTCTGTTCAGGGGAAAGAATCTCAATTGTCCAATTAGGGGAAATTAATATATTATCTTTGGGTTCTCCATTGTCATCAACCGCTATATTTTTCCAATAAAGAACTGCTATATCTGGAACAATAGAACGCCCTCCAAAAGTACAACGTAACTCTGGAAAAGCATAAGCAAGCTTGCTTTTTTCTGCTACTTCATTAATATGATAAATCAGTTTACCTTGAAGTCGAGAGTGTCTAGCTTTTGGCATGGGTTTTTCAATAATATCTCCATCAATATATTCCTTTGCTGGTTTTGTTTCTGGTTGTTTCAAAAAGGTTTCTAGGGTTAAAGATGAGTTGTGAATAACAGTCATAAGGTTTACGTTAATAAAAATTATCTTTTTCAGTATATAAAAGATTATACAACTTATGATATAATTCATTTTATAAGTTAAAGATTTGATAATTAATTGAAATAATAAGGATTAACAAAAAGAGAAATAAAGCAAAACCTGATTTTCAATATCAAATCTTTCATTTAAAAAGGAAAAAAACTATGGTTAATGTCATTAGAGGAACTTCGGATAAACCTGTATCATCTAAGAAATTAGGTGAATATTTTGAAGCTAGAGATGACATTGAAGGTACTTTATATTTAGGGTATCCGATTATAGGAACTGCTCAAGGAGGTTATCAAATTGATGCACTTCTCGTTTCTAAACAACATGGTGTTATTATTTTTCATATTGTAGAAGATCGTCATACTGATCTCAATCTTGAAGATATTCAAGATGAAAATATAACCAAGTTAGAATCTAAATTACTTCAACATAAAGAACTTCTAAAAAAACGAAAGTTAATGGTAGAGATGTCAGTAGTTACTTATGCCCCAGCTTGGCATCAATATCCTGAAGACATAGATACTGAAGAGTATCCTATTTTAATTGATTATAAGGATTTAGGTAATTTTATTCAGAAATGTTCATGGGAAAATAACCAATGTTTTGAAAAAGTAAATTCAGTTATACAAGCTATAACAACAATTAGTAAAAAGAATCCGAGAAGTTATGTAAACAGAGAGAATTCTAGGGGAGCAAAATTAAAGAAAATAGAAGAATCTATTGCTAATTTAGATGCAACTCAAAATGCAGCAGTTCTTGAAACTGTTGAAGGTGTTCAACGAATTAGAGGGTTAGCAGGTTCAGGAAAAACAATTGTTTTAGCTTTAAAAGTTGCTTATCTTCATGCTAAACGCCCTGATTGGAATATTGCGGTAACTTTTAATACTCGTTCACTAAAAGGACAATTTAAAAAACTGATTAATAATTTTACAATAGAACATACTAATGAAGAACCTGACTGGGAAAAAATAAGTATAATTCATGCTTGGGGTAGTCCTAAAATCGAAGGGATTTATTATAATTTTTGTAAGATTCATAATATTGAATATTTAGATTTTTCTAAAGCTTCTTCATTAACATTTGAATATGGTAAAGAATTTGATTATGCTTGTGAAAAAGCGTTACATAATAGTCAAAACATTCAGCAATACTACGATGTCATTTTAGTAGATGAAGCACAAGATTTTTCTAAATACTTTTTGAGACTGTGTTATGAAATATTAAAAGATCCTAAACGTTTAGTTTATGCTTATGACGAACTACAAAGTTTAAGTGACAAAATGATGCAATCACCAGAATTACTTTTTGGGAATAATGACGATGGAGAACCAAAAGTTAGGCTTGAAAATGTTTCAGGAGAACCAAAACAGGATGTTGTTTTAAATACTTGTTATAGAAATTCTCGTCCTATTTTAGCATCTGCTCATGCTTTGGGTTTTGGAATATACAGAGATCAAGGTTTAGTTCAAATGTTTGATGAAAGTCAATTATGGTTAGATATTGGTTATGATATAGCCGAAGGAGAATTAAAAGAAGGGGAATTTGTTAAACTAATTAGAACCAATGAAACAAGTCCCCCATTCCTAGCATCTCATTCAGATATTGATGATTTGATTATGTTTAAAACATTTAATAATAATCAAGAACAAATTGAATGGTTAGTAAAAGAAATAGAGAATAATCTTAAAAATGATGAACTGAGATATGATGATATTATGGTTATTCATACTAACCCTAAAGATACAAGAATAGCAGTAGGTAAAGCTAGAGAATTATTATTTGAAAGAAAAATTAACTCTAACTTAGCTGGTGTAACAACAACACCTGATGTTTTTTTTGAAGACAATGCTATAGTTTTTACTGGTATTTACAGAGCCAAAGGAAATGAAGCAGCTATGATTTATGTAATCAATGGACAAGAGTGTTTTAAAGGTAGTGAATTAGATAAAAAAAGAAATATTTTATTTACAGCAATGACTAGAAGTAAAGCATGGATACGAGTTCTTGGTTATGGTTCAAATATGAAAAAACTAGAAGAAGAATTTAATAAAATCAAAGTCAAAGATTTTTCTCTTAATTTCACATATCCGACTGAAGAGGAACGACAGAAAATGAAAGTTGTTAATAGAGATATGAGTCAAACAGAAAGAAGAAATAAAGAGAAACAAAAGCGAGAAGTTATTAAAGCAATCAAAACTCTTGATGAAGGAAATATATCAGTTGATGACTTACCCAAAGATATTCAAGAAGCATTAAAAAACTTACAATTAGAATCAAATAAGGATTAATAGAAAAGTTAATGATTAATCATCAGGATATTTTAAATGATATTAACAATATGACAACTCAACTAATAAGAGTTGGATTATCTGTACAGCAAAATTTTCCAATTTGTACATCTTTTCCTGATAAAGTATATGAAGTGACTTATGCTAATAGGCAAGACTTATCTATTGTTTTGAAAAATAGAAAATACGAAGAAATTTATGATGAGTTAGATTCTAATAAGAATTTTAATATAAAAATGATTGACGGAGCCTTGCTACAACTTTTGTATACATATCAGAAAAAGAAATTAATTTCTCACAGATTAGCCTTTTTTCCATCCCCTTATTTAGAGTCTTTTCAAAATGAACCAGAGATTTATGAAGATGATGAAATTTATGCAGATATCTTAGAAAAGAATATTATGGTTGTACCGATCAGATTTGATTATGATCCTGATAATTTTCAAGAAATTGATCATCCTAAATCTCATCTGACTTTAGGACAATTTAAAAACTGTAGAATTCCTGTTTCTGCACCTATTACGCCTAGTGTATTTGTCTCTTTTATTTTACGAAATTTTTATAATACCGCTTTTATAAAATTTTCAAATGAACTCATCTTTCAAGATGCTATATTTGATGAAACGATTACCAATCTTGAAAAAAAGCTCTTACATCTTGCTATTTTTTAATCCTCTATCATAAAAACTTGTATGTTTTGGCCACTTTCTATAAACTTGCTAATCTTTCCTCAATTTCTGGGAATACTAAATAAAGCAAACATGAAAGTCATAGGAAAAAATAATGTTAGCCAGGGTTTGGTGTGCTTCATTAGTCGGTATTGATGCGGTTAAAGTTGGGGTAGAAGTGGATGTTGCGGGGGGACTTCCTGCTATAACAATTGTGGGATTACCAGACACTGCTGTACAAGAATCCAGGGAAAGGGTGAAAGCTGCTATTAAGAATTCAGGGTTTGCCTTTCCCGTGCGAAAAATCATTATTAATTTAGCACCGGCTGACTTACGCAAAGAAGGCCCTTCTTTTGACTTACCTATCAGTGTAGGTGTATTAACCGCCTCAGAACAAGTAGATGCCCATTTATTGGGGGATTATTTGTTTTTAGGGGAACTCTCCCTTGATGGTAGTTTGCGCCCCGTGGCCGGCGTTTTACCCATCGCAGCTAAAGCGCAACAGTTAGGGATCAAGGGGTTAGTGGTGCCAGCAGATAACGCCCAAGAAGCTTCTGTGGTCAAAGGTTTAGCGGTTTATGGGTTCAAACACCTCTCCGATGTGGCAGACTTCCTCTGTCAACCCCAAAACTATCAACCCGTCACCTATCAACCCCCGAAAAAGGATGACTCAACCCCTATTTTTCCCCTGGATCTCAAAGACGTTAAAGGCCAAACCCACGCCCGTCGCGCCCTAGAAATAGCTGCATCAGGGGGACATAATTTAATTTTAGTGGGGCCTCCTGGTAGCGGAAAAACCATGTTAGCTAAGCGTTTACCTGGCATTTTACCCCCTTTATCCTTCACAGAGGCGTTAGAAGTCTCTCAGATCCATTCTGTGGCTGGTTTACTGAAAAATAGAGGCTCTTTAATACAAGATCGCCCTTTTCGTAGTCCCCATCATTCTGCGTCGGGGCCGAGTTTAGTGGGAGGGGGAAGTTACCCGAAACCTGGAGAAATCTCTTTATCCCATCACGGTATCCTCTTTTTAGACGAATTAACCGAATTTAAGCGCAATGTTTTGGAGTTTCTTCGTCAACCGTTAGAGGATGGCTACGTTTCGATATCCCGTACTCGTCAGTCGGTAACATTCCCTTCGCAGTTTACCCTCGTTGCAAGCACAAACCCTTGTCCCTGTGGGTATTTCGGCGATCCCATTCAACGCTGTACCTGTTCCCCCCGTCAACGAGAACAATATTGGGCGAAGTTATCGGGTCCGTTGATGGATAGAATTGATTTACAGGTAGGGGTTAACCGTCTCAAACCCGAAGAAATGACGCAACAAAGTACAGGGGAGGGATCGGATAGTATTAGGGAGAGGGTAAAATTAGCCCGCGATCGCGCTCAACACAGGTTTAAGGAGGATACTGCGGTGTCTTGTAACGCACAGATGCAAACCTCCCATTTACGTCAGTTTTGCGCGTTGGATGATTCCAGTCGTAACTTATTAGAAGGGGCGATCCGGAAGTTGGGGTTATCTGCAAGGGCCATGGATCGAGTATTAAAGGTGTCTCGTACTATTGCCGATCTTGCTGATGATGATAGCGTTAAAAGTTATCATGTTGCTGAGGCGATACAGTATCGAACTATTGATCGAATGCAGTGATTTTTATTCTTAGAAATTACCCTAACATAATAGCGATGTTTTCAAAAGCATTTAAGTATATTTGCATAATTCGTTTTGATGATATTATATTCACCCAAGTAGTTGGCCCTATTGGATGATGTAGGGCTTGTTTCGACTAAATACCATAGTGCATGATGCTCTTGAACTGCTTATATTTGTTATGTTTACAGAACACGATATCTGTCTGAAAGTCCACCTCAAAAGACTGTTATTGCAACTGCTATTGCAGGTTCAAATGACCATGTTTATTACTGGTATAGCGATGGTACAGTGAGTGCAGGTACTACTAATAAGCCGCGTACATATAGAGACTACTATAGTGCTAATTTACCTAAAAATAAACGTCTTATCGCTGTGGGTATAGCAGGGTCTAATGACCATGTTTATTATTGGTGGTCTAATGGTACAGTGAGTGCAGGTACTACGAGTAATCCTACTGCCTATAGAAGTTATTACGAGTCAGGCTTTTAGGGGGAGACTTAGGGGCCCACTACGGTAATTATAACCACGAACTATAAAGTAAATTGAAAATCATTAACGATCATTCCTGGGGTTAAAATACCGCCTAAACTTCTTTGTCCATAAGTACCTGTTCTCGGAATAAACTCTCTAAAATTAGTTAAAGTAACTAAATTTTCTCCCCAAAAATTATATAAACTTTCATCAAATCTTAAGTTCTCAATGGGCGCAATAATTTCTGCATTTTCTACCCAAAAACAAGCATAACGAGTCATTCCTGTAATACGTCCCCCTGTGCGATCGCTCCAGTTTAAATAGTGTAAATTAGAGACATATAACCCTGTATTTAAAGTAGATAAAATGTCTTCTTGCGCTAAATTTCCTGGTAATAATTCAGGCGATCGCAAACTCTCAAAATTATTCGCAGCATTAGGGGTTAAATTATATTCTGATGCAGTGCGAGAACTAATTAATGTATTGATTAATTTTCCTTCAGTAATAATGGGTAAAATCTCAGGAGCAATTTCTCCTAGTTCATTAAACCTGGGAACTGTACCTTTACTAAAGTTTTCTTGTAAAGAAAATTGAGAGGATAATGATTGTCGTTGTTGTAATTTTAATAAAGAACTATCCCCTCTTCGTAAAGAAGATTCACTAATTCCACCCCAAGATAACATACTAATTAAATCAGCAACGGCGGCAGGGGCAAAATAGGTACGATACCCTCCAGGTTTAAGAGTTTTTGATGGTTTCTCTAGAGCAATAAATTGATTTTTATCTGTTTTGATTTGCTCTAGGTATTTTTTGTGATCCCAGTTTTGTCCTGAGAATATACCTTTAACTGCCTTTTCTTCTGGCGTAATTAAAGAATAATCAACAATAAAGTTTTCTGTAGCAAACCAATGAAATTGACCTGTAGAATTAGCATTTCCTCGAATCACAGACCCTGCGGTATAAAGTCCCGTCATATCTAGGTCTGAAACCGGCGAAAGAATTTCATTTACTGCTTTTTCTGTGGATAATAAATTACCTGGATAAACCTCTTGAGTGGTTCCATGATTTTCAGGAATAACAATATGGATATCTTCTGGTAACTGGGGTAATTCTTGACGTAAATAGTCTAAATTTACTACTGCTATTTCACTATCCGCCTCTTGATCTCCTGTGAAGGGAAAAGTCGCAAAAGCAGTTCTTTTATCAGCTATTAAGGTTAGTTTTATACTTCCATCTTTGACGATACCAGTTTGTCTGACTTTTGCTCCATTAAAACGGATAAATTGAGTTTGTTCTCCATTCAATTCGATGGTTAAATATTCTTCAGAGTGTAACTTATCGAGAAGGAGATTACACAGTTGTTGAAAGCTTGATTCTAAATGTTCTAGTTTTTGATTGTTCATTTGCTAAAAAATAAGCACACCCAATGGACCAAGGAAGTTGATTACTCAGATACACATTAAATTTTAACTTATTTTATTCTCTTGCCAAATTCACCCGTTTGACCAGTTCTTAGATACTAATGGCAGGGAGTTGAGGAAGACCAAGCTCCGGAGGTTTCGCCAAAGTGGTAAACCGGTCACGAAACGAGTGGGACTTAACCGGTTCGATGCTTGTCTAGGGAACTTAATTGACTATTTTCTTCAAAAATATCTAAATGTTAAAGAACCCTATATTAGAAGAAGTTGTTAAACTTCGCTAAAATCCTGAAAAAAATTATCCATTTCGGAATTCTTGTGTTAAGTTAATAGTAAGGGTTTTAAGAATTTGCCCCTCCGCTCTGAAAGACTGATAGATGAGCTATTGTTCTTAAGGTACTTTTGGATTGAAGGGGAGGTTAGCCATATAAGGTTAACAACTTAGGCAGTCACCTTACGGGGCTGAAGTTCTGTTTAGATCGAACTGGCAATCAGTAGAAAACGACTCGCGTTCAGCTAAAGTCGGGGGCTGCTGGAGTTCGATTAAAATGAAATCTCTTAGTTGCAAGTTTCATCCAAGGTTTTGGTTGTGACTTGCCCCCTCGAAGTAGTAGAGTCCTTAGCTGCTGCCACTTCGGGCTACCTGATTATCTCAACCCTCTAATTATAACACAATGTCCACCATTACCATAATAACTTGAAGACAAGAAGATGCCTGTGATCACAATCTTTCTCGCTGCTCTCTATTTATTAATGATCTACGGATTGTTAATACTCGCTAAACGAACCGGTAAGTGGTTATCTCCACCACATCGGGATCTTGGATAAAACAATCGTTTAATCAAATCTAAACATCAGAATAACTAGATAATTGACAAGGATAAAGGATTGGTAGCGGTGTGAGGAGATCAGATCAAACAACCAATCCTTAAATTTATTCAAGCACTTCTACTTGTTCCCAAGCGAAGGTAGGGGTCAGACTAATAGGCAATGAGACTGACTCAACAGAGGGACAATAGCCCAACCATTGTCGAGACAGTTGGGAGAAAGTCCGAGAACACCCACTAACGGCAAAGCGAGTGGGTAAAGGGCAAGAGGTTTTGCTCAATCCCATCAACTCCAATTCTTTCGTAGCGGCCTGTACCACATAACTGGCCGGGTCGATTAGTTTCACTGTTGGAGGGACAATGGTTTTAATGACGGCCTCTAAATGGCGATAATGGGTGCAACCGTAAACCAGGGTATCAATGTTGTGAGCCAATAAAGGAGCAAGATATTCCTGGGCTACTTGCCTGGTATAGACATCCCAAATGCGATTTTCTTCAATTAGAGGTACAAACTTAGGACATCCCACTTGCCAGACTTGAGCATCGGGATTAATTTCTTGTATGGCTTGACGGTACGCCTGACTTTTAGCCGTCGCCGGCGTAGAAATAACGCCGATGCGTTTGCCCTGTTTAACCGCAGCTTTGGCCCCAGGTAAGATCACCCCTAAAATGGGAAAATCGAACTCTTGACGCACTGCCTCAAGGGCTAAAGCGGAACTAGTATTACAAGCCATGATGACCATTTTGACATTTTGTTGGGTCATCCAAGCCAAAATTTCTCGAACAAACTGTAAGATTTCTGTCCCTGAGCGATCGCCGTAGGGAAGTCGTGCCGTATCAGCAAAATATAGGATGGATTCTTGGGGTAACTGTCGGTAAAGTTCCCGTAAAACAGTCAATCCTCCCACACCACTATCAAACACACCAATAGGACTGTTTTGAATCTCTCTCATGTTGTGATTAAGTCAATAAAGAAAAAGTTAACAATTGAAACACGGATTTTTAGGTTAGTAACTATATTGTAGGGACAGAAACCGATTTAGAGTCCTTTTTGCCGAATATAATCTAAGATTCCCAGCGCGATCGCCCTAGCCATTTGACTGCGATAAGCGGGGTTCCTCAGTCTAGCGTTGTCAATCGACCCTGTAACAAAGCCCACTTCCACCAACGCAGCCGGCATTCTCGAGGTTCTCAACACATAGAAACGGGAACGTTTCACCCCGCGATCGTTAGCCACCGTAACATTTCGTAAAATACTACGATGGATGGCCTGAGCTAACTCGCGGTTACCCGTATAAAACGTTTCCATCCCGTTAACATTGCTCCGCCCACCGCCCACCGCATTCGCATGGATACTGACGAAAAGATCAGCCCGTCGATCATTCGCCAACCGGGTACGACCTTGAAGACTAACAAAATAATCTGCTTGTCGCGTCATAATCACCTGAACCCCTTGCTGTTGCAGAATCTGGCTGACTTCTAAGGAAATGGGGAGAATAACATCCACTTCCCTGAGTCCCCCTAACCCGACAGCCCCTGGATCTTTGCCCCCGTGACCCGGATCAATGACCACCAACACCCTTCCTTTCGGGGGAGGGGGAGGAATCTCACCGGGTTTAGGCGGGTCAACGATAATGTCAATGGGTCCATCGGGTTGAGTCGTAATCGGAGGAGTCGGCCTAGTCCCAGGTCTTTGTAAAGAACGCACCGCTAGGGATAGGGTTTGGGCATTGGGTTGACGTAACCCCCCCAAACGTACCCCCAGGGAGGGGCGAACTTGAATCACCACCGTATCCGTATTCTCCTGCCTCACCTTTAACTGATAAATGGGGCTATTGCGCCCCAATTGTGGACCCTGGATGGGGTCTGCCAGTTGTGCCTGGGGGATACGGATTTCAAAATTCCCTGTCAATCGGTCGATGCTTCCTTCCCCTCGGATGGGTCGATCCGCCCGAATCAAGAGTTGACTGTTGTCATTGCTTAATTCGATGGTGGAAATGGTGGGGTTTTGATTTTTGACCGGGCTAACGGTCACCTCTCCCGAAGGCTCAGGGGCGGTTAAATTTTCTACCCGAGACAAGCCCCCTTGGGGCAGCAACACTAAACCCCCAAGACGAGAATAATAAGCTTGCCATCCAGGACTGTCTTTAGCCACTCTCAGGGTGAGACGACCTTGAGAGGGTTGGGGTTGTTCAAACTTAATATCACTGACCCCATATTCATTAACCGCCAGAGTTTGATCGATCAAGGACTGAGGAAACGAAGCCCCAGGTAACGTAAATTGGATGGTTTTCGCATCCTCCTCTTCCCTGTCTTCCACCAAAATATCCCGATTTTGTCCTTGTTTGTTTAAACGAATAAATAGACCATTACGGGTAACTTGAAAATTATTATTTTCTTGAGAAGAAGATCGAGGAGGGGTCAGGGGCCGTTGGGGTGGAGGGGTGGGACGGTTGGGACGGTTGGGACGGGGATTCGATCTAGGGGGAGAACTGCTAATCGGTTGAGGATCGGGCAATTCTACGGTCCACTGAGTGGGGGAAAGCCCCCGAACTTTGACCTGAGTCGGATCAACCGTGTAACCTGGGGCTAACTCAATCACTAAGCGGGTGGTTTGAGCATTAAACTGACCTACCCGAACACTTCTGATGTTTCCCCCAATGTTTTGATCCACCGTAGAACGGCCTAAGGTGATTCCTGGCAAATCCAGAACGATACGAGTGGGGTTAGGGATCAACTGGGCCCGAGGTTGAACCCGTGAGTCTGTGGTAAAAATTAGGCGATTTTGATTATTTTCGTATCGCCAAAAGAGAAGTCTACCGGCCTGGGCTGGTAGGGCGAATAAAAGCGTGCTGAGGATGGTTAATAGTAGCCAGTGAAATCTCACAATCGTTGCTCCTATGGAGAATAACGGTTCTCATACTGATACAGGGTAATAGGAACCGTCTTACTCATCAACTCCAAGAGACGAAAAAATAGGGCTAAGGTTTCGAGAATACTAGTGGAACGTTGTCAAAAGGAGGCAGGAGTTAAAAGGCAGGAGGCAGGAGGTCTCTGGTTTAGAGGGAGCTTGTACTCCCTCTAAACCCCTTCAGTCTTAACTGCCGTTAACGTGGCAGAAGCCTCGGTCACTCTTTTGGGCTAATAATGGGTGAAAACCCTGCTAGCCCGCCAATTTACCTAGACTGAGGTTAATTCGCTTCAAACCTGAACAAATTCAACAACTTGGTCACCTAGACAATCTACTGGCTTTTGAATTACCATACCATTGTTGTCGCTGTTAAAAAAAGCTAAATGATTAATGTTTTGACAGTCCATTGGAAGAGTGACATGTGGATCGATATTCAGCTTAAATATTTAAAAATGAATATTGATGAACCTTTTAGAGTTTACAGTTATCTAAATTACATTTCTACTGATCACTCAGATAAATTTTTTTATTCTTCAGTAGAACCAATCACTAGTCATGCCAGAAAACTTAATTTATTAGCTGAACAAGTTGCTTCACACCATGATACTAAGGAAACAGATATATTGATATTTTTAGATGGCGATGCTTTTCCCATTAAACAACTCATGCCTTTTATCTATCAAAAACTCGAGCAATATCCTTTAATAGCAGTTCAGAGACTGGAAAATAATGATGTTCAGCCTCACCCTTCATTTTGTGCGACTACCGTTGGTTTTTGGCAAACAATCAAGGGAGATTGGAATGCAGGCTATAAATGGAAGAGTCAAGGAGCATGGGTAACAGATGTTGGTGGAAATTTGCTACAGTTACTAAATGAAAATAAAGAAAACTGGCACCCATTATTAAGAAGTAATACTAAAAACTATCACCCACTTTTTTTCGGTATTTATGATGATTTAATTTATCATCATGGTGCTGGTTTTAGAGAAAAAGTTTCCAAAGCTGATGATATAAAAGGAAAACTTAAGTTTCAGAAACTTAGTTTGTGGTTTTCCAATTTAATTAACTACCTACCCAAAAATAATAAATATACTTTTTTCCTTATACACCATTTAGACCCAATGAGAAGAATAAAAAGGAAAACAGATTTGAATAATCTAATTACTGGCGAAAAAATTTACCAATCTATTCAAGAAAATCCTCTGTTTTATGAACAATTAATTAATTAATATATATATTTTTTTTAGTTAAAACCCCGTCGTTAACGACGGGGTTTTAGAGGAAAAACTAGGGGGCTAATGCGTTGCCTCGCAGTAAACTACCAATGGTCTTAGCAGTAATTTTCATCTGAACTAAGGGATTAGCCGGGACAACGGTTTTGTAGAGATAACTATCAAAGGTCATCCGTTGTACATCCTTATCGGCACACATTTCCACAAACGCCTCACGAGTGGCATCAGTTCGATAGAAGACCCGTTGTAGAATATCTAAGACGAGGTAGGTCATACCGTATTGTTTATCCCAACGCTTGAGATACACTTTTAAGTCATCTTCGGTGGGAATACGTTGACCGGCGTTACTCATTTCCACAATGGTTTCAGCACACATCCGGGCCGATTTAGCCGCGAAATAGATCCCTTCCCCAGAAGACTTGGTAACGGTGCCGGCTGCATCTCCTACGAGGGCGACACGACCCACGACACGACGGGGACGGGGATGTTCGGGTATGGGATGGGCTTCTACTTTAATGATTTCACCCCCTTCCAGTCTGCGGGCCGCCCGGGCGCGGATTCCAGCTTGTAGGTCTTTGATGAGGGACTTATTCACCTTCATAGTTCCCGTTCCTACGGCCACGTGGTCGTATTTGGGGAAGACCCAAGCGTAAAAGTCGGGGGACACATCCTTACCCACATACATCTCTGCCAGGTCTTCATAGTAAGCCATTTTGTCCTGGGGTAAGCGAATACGCTCTTGAAACGCGATCGCATAGTTATAATCTCCTGCATCAATGGCTTTGGCAATGCGGGAGTTGGCTCCATCGGCACCGATGACCACATCCACTTGTAGGGTTTTCTTTTCCCCCACAGCGTTTCCGTTGGAATGATCGGCATAATGGAGGGTATAAACACCATCGCTTGTTTTGGGAATATCGAGTTGATAAACCGTACCATTGATCAGGTTCGCCCCTAAACTGGCAGCGCGATCGCGTAAGAACCCATCCAGCACTTCTCGACGACACATTCCAATGTATTCGTCTTGGCGATCGAGGTTAATATCAACTTCTATGTTGGATGGGGAGATCATTTTCATCTTCCGCACCCGTCGATCAATAATTTCGGGGGGTAAATCAAATTCGCTTACCATACATAGGGGAATAGCACCCCCACAGGGTTTAGCGTTATCTAATTTTCGCTCAAATAAATATGTTTCTATGCCAGCTTTTGCTAATGTTTCGGCGGCGGAAGATCCGGCCGGCCCTGAACCGACAACAGCTACCCGTAAAACCAAGGCTATTCTCCTAATTTCCAGAAGGGATTACGGATTGCATCGTATCATGGACGTTTCCTTTTATGGGGTCAATCTCTCAAAATTCGTCAATTTTGAAATAGAGCTTAACAAATTTTGTTACATTCCTTCACAAAACATGAGAACAATCGCTCATTCTCAATAAGCTTCATTGATAAATTTGTATAATTTCAGGTCAGGGTTCAAGGTTATACCACTACGCGAAAGTCACTCATGCAAAAGGCAAAAGGCAATCATTAGGCCAGAAAAGAGTTTCAGGGTTTGTGAATGTCAAACACCAAAATGCGTAGTGCTATGGGGGTTCGGAGTCAATTGCTCTGTATTAAACAAAATATATTTGTTAAAGAAAACAATAAGTAATAGGGAATAGGGTTTATCATAAGTTAAGATCAAAGAGTTCATAAACTTATGACCATTAAAGGTTTTCATCACGTTGCAATTATTTCCTCAAATTATGAAGCATCAAAGCAGTTTTACATGGAAGTTTTAGGAGCATCAATTATCCAAGAAACTTTTAGAAAAGAACGAAATTCTTACAAGTTGGATCTAAAAATTGGAGAAGGTTCTCAAATTGAATTGTTTTCTTTTCCTGATCCTCCCCAAAGACCTAGTTATCCCGAAGCTTGTGGCTTAAGACATTTAGCTTTTGCTGTAGAGAATTTAGAAGAAATGGTTAGAAAATTAACTGAAAAGGGAGTCAAAGTTGAACCTATTAGAATAGACGAATTAACTAACAAAAAATTTACTTTTTTCCAAGATCCCGATGGTCTTCCTCTAGAATTATATGAAGTTTAAGTTATTACAATAAGGAGATTACGCTATGGGTTATGCTGTTGTTGTTGAGCCAAGCAACTTTCATCAAGAAGTGATTGAAAATTCCTACAAAAAACCAGTATTAATTGATTTTTTTGCTACTTGGTGTGGTCCTTGTAAACTTTTAAAACCTATTTTAGAAAAACTACTACAAGAATACGATTTTATTCTAGCAACCATTGATATTGATGCCCATCCTAACTTAGCTCAACAGTTCAATGTAGAGGGGGTTCCCGATGTTAAAATTGCGTTTCAAGGAAATATTACCCAGGGGTTTGTTGGGGTTTTAGCAGAAGCAGATATTCGAGACTTACTCAAACAATTTAACTTAACTTCTGAGTTAGATCAAAAACTTGAAGAAATGGGTCAAGCAATGGCTCAAAAAGATGCAGCTAAAGCAAAAAAATTATTAGATGAACTCTTTTCTAAATATCCCGATAACCCACAATTAATCCTAGAAGCAGCTAATTTTTTAATCCGTCTTAACCGTTTAGAAGATGCTGAGAAAATGTTGTCAACGATTGGGGTAAATCAAAAAGAATACTATGCTAAAGCACAAGGATTAAAAAGTTTAATTGAGTTTAAACAAATGGCCGAGTTAGAGGGAAATAATGATTTAGATCAGCAATTTTCTCAAGGTGCAAAATATACATTAAACGAAGAGTATGAAGAAGCTTTAAAACTATTTTTCACTATAGTAGAAGAAAACCGTCAATATAAAAATGATGCTGCTAGAAAAGCTATGATTTCCATTTTTAATTTATTAGGAAAGACTCACCCCTTAACTAAAAAATATCAACAAGAATTAATGATGATACTTTACTAAGTAGGTACACAATAAATCTTAAAAAACAATCAGAAATGTGTCATACAGTAGGCAGAATTTTTACGGTTCAATTGAACAGTGTTGAATTGTAAATTGATATTGCTCATTTTCAGGATCATAAGTCGCAACTGATACCAAATTTCCTTTTAAATAAGCTACTTTCTGATTGAATTCTATATTTTCACATAAACTGTTTTGATTATACTCAATATTAACAATTAGGTGATTTATAAATAAATCAATTATATTAATTGTATTGAAAGAAGAAAGTTTATATATCATTGTTTGCGATAAAGAAAATAATAAAAAAACAGTAACTACTAATCCTGAAACCCTTGATATTAACCTACCTATTAACAACTTATTTTTACCCAATATTCTTTAATTATAAATTTAACTATTTTCTTTATTATAGGAAACAGTAAGAGAACAGAACTAAGAGAGAGCAATAATAAAAAAATTCCTGATAATATAGTGGAAAACAAGGCAGTTGTAAGTAAAAATGATCAGAAAAATAATAGTGTAATCGCCATCTTGTCGGTTGGGTAGAAGCAACGAAACCAAACACTGTAACTCATAATACTTGAGGATAAATGAAAACCTGATATTCAACCCCCACTAACAGGAGGAATAAAGACTAATTCATCACCATTCTGTAGTTTAGTATCAGCTTCCACAAATTGATAATTAATGGAAAACCGAGTAATACTTTGCCATTTTTTTAGTTCGGGATGCTCTTGGATAATCATCAATAAAACATGAGTCACCGTGGTTTCTGAGGGAAGCTGTCGTTTTAATTCTGGAACGCCATAGACTTCTTGATAAATAGCAAATAGTTTAATCGTAACAGTAATCAAAGATTGAGTCATAATCATAAACAGTAAACTGAAGATATTTTTTCGAGAAAATAAGCGCAAATCGTTCTTATTCTCTAGGGTCTTAATATATTAACTTTTTTATCAAAATTGAGCCATATTAACAAAAGTATGTCAAGCTAAAAGTATAAAGAAGAATTTATAAGAACGGGGGGACTATGACGAACCAAGTTGAAAGTCGGGAAGTCCTTAATTCGGTAGCAGTAGAAACCCAAGCAGTTGCTCCCATATATCAAAAAATTTTAGTCGGGATAGTAGAAGGGGATAGTAGCCAAGAGGTGTTCGGGACTGCCTTAGAATTAGCCAAAGCCCAGAGTAGTGAGTTAATGATCGTAACAGTTATTCAGGAAAATCTTCGGAGAAACCTGGACTTACCGATTTACTCAGAAATCACTGGATATGGCAGTATTTACACCCAGGAAATGGTAGAGTTGGAAGAAAAATTGATTCAAGAGAGTGTAGAAGAACTACAACTTTGGCTCAAACGATTAACCCAACAAGCTATTAATGAGGGGATAAAAGCGCAGTCGGATTATACTTATGGAGAACCAGGACGACAACTCTGCACATTAGCCAAAAAATGGGGTGCTGATTTAATCATTGTTGGCCGTCGGGGTCGTCGAGGAATCTCTGAACTATTATTAGGTAGTGTGAGTAATTATGTTATTCACCATGCACCTTGCTCTATTTTGGTGGTACAACATTAGTATTCACGGTTCACTGATTTCAGAAAATGTCAACGGATTGGTTAGAATGGAACATAGGAGTTACACAAAAGTCATTGAAGGTCTAAGATCAACTCCTAGAAAACTTTAGTATGATTAAACTCCCGTAAAATTAATGACTCAACTCCCTGGTGACTGAGATTAAACTATGATCATAGGTTAATCTTGATCATCGGATCGAACCACCTGTTATTTAATTTTTCTATTGCTAGAAAGCCAAAATCTAACCTAAGACACAATGACCACAGATAACATCCGACTACGTAACGAATTTATTAATACACAAGTAATCACCCGTGACGGGGGTAGAAAGTTAGGGGTTGTTAAAGAAATTTTAGTTGATATCGATCAACGAGAAGTTGTCGCTTTGGGACTACGGGACAATATGCTGTCCTTGTCTGGTATGCCCCAATATATGTACATTACCAGTATTCGGCAAATTGGGGATGTCATTTTAGTAGACAACGAAGATGCGATCGAAACCGTTGACATTGACCTTTATTCTCCTGTGATTAACTGTGAAGTGATTACAGAAGCAGGAGAACCCCTGGGCCGCGTCAGGGACTTTCAATTTGATCTCGCAACCGGTCAAGTCTCCTCGATCATTATCGCTTCTTTAGGTTACCCCCAAATTCCCGATCAAGTCATCAGTACCTACGAAATATCCATGGAGGAAGTGGTCAGCAGTGGTCCCAACCGTTTAATTGTTTTTGAAGGGGCCGAGGAACGCTTAACCCAGTTAACCGTGGGTGTGTTAGAACGATTAGGAATTGGTCGGCCCCCTTGGGACCAAGAAGACGAAGACTACATCTATTCTCCCCCAACGGCCAAACCTGAAAACCAGTTAGGGACTGGTATTCCCATCAAAACCCCCATACAAGCGAAACAACGGGTCATGGAAGAACGTTGGGATGAAGATACCTGGGAACAACCCATTACTCCTCCTCCCCCCAGACGACGGGAAGAGTCCATCCGTTACGAAGAGTACGAGGATGAGTACGAAGAGGATAACTGGGGAGAAACCCGACGGGAAGAACCGGTATCCTATGAACCTCCTGTTCGAGAAAGGGAATATCAATATGACGATGTTCAAGGGGATGTGTGGGACGACGATATTGAACCGGAACCCTATAACCCCCGTCCCGTCAATATTCCTCAGAAACAAAAGCAACCTGAATATTACGAAGAGGAAGCTTAAAACTCGTTGATTTAGGAAGGTGGGAATACCCACCTTTTTTGTAATTTTTGAGACGTTGAGGCTACATTAATCAAATGTTATTAAACTATAATCCTCGTCATTGTTTACCTTCTGCTGAAGAGTTACCCGATTCTGATGATACACCCGTGGATAATCAATTACAACACTTAATTCCTGGACTTTTAGAAGCTATTC
>JASJBX010000119.1 GCA_030066295.1 Crocosphaera sp. | reverse complement strand
ATCAGTTATAATGGCGATTATAGGCGAGTTGGAAATAAGCGATTGGACAAATACCGCTTTAAAACTGACAAATATCTCTTTAATGTACAACAATTAACCCGAATGGGTGAGCTACCTGGGGGAAGTACGGATCTAGAAAGTTTCATAAGATAAGGTGTATAAGTGAGATCGCACTAGCTGATCACAAATCACAAAAATAATAAATGTCTTTCGTTTAGTTTGAGCAGGAGAAACCCCATGGAACTTATTTCACTATCTTTAATTTTAGCTGGAACCTTCTTAGCTGATTTCTTACTCCACAATAACTAGGTCTTCATGGGGCTGGAAACAGTTAGCAATAATCTATGAGATTCTTGACTGAATCTATATTGGTTTGATTTTTGAAACATAAATACTTGTATATGTCAACTAAAACCTGTCTTTAGTTGACATTATTTTATGTTCTGTATCAAGTAGACATATATCTACTTAATTAGCAATCTGTTTTGAGTAAGGTAATAGTTATTATGACGTAAATATGGGTTTTTAAGCCTTAGTCAAATTTGTGAATTTTTTTATATAAAGAATATTGTAGATAAACGATATAAATTAAAGGAATTGACTATTTTGACAAAAAATCATGGTATATCTATGTTAGATTTTGATTTCATTTAAGGTTCAGTCAATCAGGCTGTTTCTTAAAAATAAAACTTAAGAAAAGCGAGAGACTGGGAACAGATGAGTGATTTTGTCAGTTCTAGTTTGTCTATTTTTTATGTTTTTTGATGGGGGTAAATTTTTCTGAAAATTTATCTCGAAATTGAGTAATTGTGAGCAGTGTATCAGTGGGTAAAACGAGGGAATTATCCCGATGGACATGATGACTTATTTAATTCTAGCCAGAAAAAAAAAGTCTCAAACTAGGGAGAAAACAGGTGATCCTGTCCAGACAATCACTAACTTAATGAAAGTTGTTGATTTAATTAACAAATGGATGAAAAAAAATATTAAGGATATCCAAAAAGGAGTACCAGAAAAAGTTCAAATCGCGGATGAACTGCAAAAATTAGTCCACCTAGAAGGCGTTGCAGCACAGTTAGGATCTGATCTAGCCGCACTTTTGGTACAAGGAACAGGTTATACTCTCTCACCCACCCCTTTATTTACCTAATAAAAAATTTAACCCAAATTTATGACTAATCTTGCTGAGTATAAAAACATTTTGACCGATTTAATCACCAAAAACCGCGATCGCGTGGATTATTTAGCCATTCGCTTAGAAACCTCCCAAGGAAGCAGCATCATGCTACGAGGAGACAAGGTAGATACCCTTAGCGAAGGTATATCTACCGGGGGACAAGTACGTGCTTGTTATAAGGGAGGATGGGGATTTGCCACCTTTAACCAGTTATCCACCCTAGCGCAACGCATTGAAGAAGCGATCGCCTCAGCGAAACTGGTGGGAGAGGATGAGACGATCTTAGCCGACATTGCACCCATCCAAGCAAGCTGTCATCTACCCCTAACGGGACGCGATCCTAGACAAGTTCCCCTGGCAGAAAAAAAGGCACTGTGTGACCACTATAACGCCATTCTACGGGGTTTAAGCGACCAAATCACCACCACCGTCGTACGCTACGGAGACAGCAACCAGAGCGTGATTTTAGCCACCTCAGAAGGCACATTAATCGAACAATCTTGGGCGGATCTGGAAATGCGTTTTTCCGCTACTGCCAGAAACGGGGACACGGTACAAACGGGAAGAGAAACCACCGGATCACGGCGAGGTTACGAGGATTTATTAGGACTTGATGAACAGGTAGCAGGGGCGGCCAAACGTGCCGTCAATGCCCTGATTTTGCCCCCCGTAAAAGGCGATCGCTATACAGTGGTGATCGACCCCATTTTAACGGGATTGTTCGTTCATGAGGCGTTTGGCCACCTCTCAGAAGCGGATATGTTATACGAAAATCCTGATCTGTTGGAGGTGATGAGTTTCGGGCGAAAATTTGGACCAGACACCCTACAAATTTTTGATGGGGCTGCCCCAGAAGGTCATCGCGGTAGTTATTATTATGATGATGAAGGAGTGCCAGCAACCACTACTCAGTTGATAAAAGATGGGGTGATGGTGGGGCGTTTGCATTCCCGTGAAACGGCCGGAAAATTAGAGGAACAACCCACAGGAAATGCCCGTTGTTTAAATTATCATTATCCTCCTTTGGTGCGGATGACTAATACTTGGATAGAGAGAGGAAATACGCCGGTTAATGATTTATTTTCGGGCATAAAAGAAGGGGTGTATGCTAAAAATTGGTTAGGGGGAATGACCAACGGGGAGATGTTTACTTTTAGTGCCGGGGAAGCATGGATGATTAGAAATGGTAAAGTTTGTGAACCGGTTCGGGATGTTACTTTATCGGGGAATGTGTTTAAAACTTTGGCAAATATTGAAGGGATAGGAGATGATTTTTATTGGGATGAATCTGGAGGTTGTGGAAAAGGGGGACAAAGTGGTTTAGCAGTAGGTTGTGGGGGTCCAAGTTTACGCATTAAAGATGTAGTTATTGGAGGAGAAGCTTAAACAATTAAACTTGTTCTAATAAGCGAGAGTCCATCGTTTCTCGGTCTAACGTTAGGTTATCATCTTGACAATGAGCTTCCCATTTTCCTTGGTTAAAAATGCCTTCTTGCCATGTTCCCTGCATCAATTGTTCATCGGTCGACACTGTGCCAGAATAATCAATAGAATTAAGAAATTTAATATAAAACTAAGTTATTAATAACCCTCCAGTGTTACTCAAGAAAACATTAAATCATGGATGTTTCGACTAAAATGGTGGGTTACGACGGATTGTTAGATTCTTGTGATAACCTAAATTATAGCCGTCTAACCCACCCTACTCGAATGCTACTCGAATGCTATCTGAAATTAGGATAATACCAGGCATATTTGTCCACCTTATCAATATTGTTATGCTAAAACAGCTCAAAACATAACTTTTAATGATTATGACTCGATTAATAACTAAAAAAATAATGATTCTTGGTTTAGCTATATCACTCTTAACCATTAAGCCTATCTTAGCTCATAGTGGCCATGATCATTCTAAACCTGAGACTAAAAGTCCCAAAATAGAACAAGAAAAAAACAAAATTCTGGAAAGGAAACAACCCCAAACAGCAGAAACTCAACCTATTAATGTAACTCTGCAACAAAGCAATCAATTCAATTTAATTCCCCAACCCTCTGAAATCATCTTTTTCTTACTAATTGCTAATCCTATTATTTTAAAAATAATTAGACAAAAACTACATCAATCATGAATGTAATTAACAAAACTGCTTTGCGTCAACTACATTATAAAATTGCTCCTTTGATGCTCTTTCCTTTACTATTAACTGTCATCACAGGAACCCTATTTCAAGTCGCAGTAGTAACAGGAAATGCTGATGATTTTCTTTGGTTATTAGAATTACATCGGGGAAAATTTGGACGGATTAACCTAGAGATGGTTTATCCTTTTTTAAATGGGTTTGGTTTATTAATGTTAGGAGTAACGGGAGTTATCATGTGGTTACAAACTCGTCCCCGTAATTAATTATTAAATAGTTATGATTAAATTAAGAAAAGATTATCCCTAAATTATTAGAAAGTTTTTCTTAAAAAACACAATAAAAATGTGATTTCATATCCAGAATGTAGTTGTAAAACTCATTAGCTAGAATATGCTTCTGTCCCAACCCCCTAACTATATCAAAAAGTTTCTTTTTACTGTAATTCCTGCTACTTTATTTTTAGGCGTTTGTCTTCCCTCAGCCAATGCTTTAAATATAAAGCGTCTCGGCAGTTACGAAACCGGAATAGAATCGGGTGCTGAAATTGCAAGTTATGACCCTATTTCTCAACAATTATTTGTCACCAATGGGGCTAATAATGAGATAGACATCATCAATATTAGTAATCCTAGAAACCCTTTCTTAGTTAACTCTATTAACCTCAATTCTTTTGGTGGCGCAGTCAATAGTGTTGCTGTAAACAATGGTATTGTCGCCACTGCCATTCAAGCTAATACTATCACCGATCCGGGTACCGTAGCCTTTTTTGATGTTGCTGGAACCCCTATCAATAGTGTTACGGTGGGACCGTTACCGGATATGTTAGCCTTCACCCCGGATGGGTCAAAAATCTTAGTGGCCAATGAAGGGGAACCCAACGAAGCTTATACCAACGATCCTGAAGGTTCTGTTAGTATTATAGACGTTTCTGGTGGTATTGCTGGTTTAACCCAAGGGAATGTCACCACGGCTGATTTCATGGCTTTCAATGGACAGGAAGACGCTTTAAGGAGTCGTGGTGTTAGAATTTTTGGACAAAATGCTTCAGCGTCTCAAGATTTTGAACCGGAATATATTGCCATTTCTCCTAATGGAGACACCGCTTTTGTTGCCTTACAAGAAAATAATGCCGTTGCGGTGGTTGATATTGCTAATGCCATGATTAGTGATGTTCTTCCTCTTGGTTTTAAGGATCATAGTTTACCCGGCAATGGTTTAGATGCCAGCGATAGAGATGGTACAATTAATATTGCAAATTGGCCAATTTTTGGGATGTTTCAACCGGATGGAATCGCCTCGTTTAAGGTAGGTGAAGATGTTTATTATGTCACTGCAAATGAAGGAGATGCCCGTCTTCGCCCCACAGATGATGGCGTTTTTCCCCCTCCTAATGACGAGGAAGGGGATATTTTCAACGAAGAAGCAAGGATTAGTGATTTAGTTCTTGATCCTGAAGCGTTTCCTGATGCTGATCTCCTACAAACCGATGAAAATTTAGGCCGTCTTCTTGTTACCAACACCCTCGGAGATACGGACGGTGATGGGGATTTTGATGAACTATATGCCTTTGGAACTCGTTCTTTTTCTATTTGGGATAGTGCAGGGAATTTAGTATTTGATAGTGGGGATGATTTAGAGCAAATTACGGCTGATTTATTGCCCGATATTTTCAATTCCAACGAAGATCCAAACCCCGATAGTTTTGATAGTCGCAGCGATAATAAAGGGCCTGAACCCGAAGGGGTAACCGTAGGAATTATTGGTAAACGTACCTATGTTTTCGTTGGTTTAGAACGGATTGGTGGCTTTATGACTTATGATGTTACTAATCCCTTAAGTCCTCAATTTATTGCCTACCAAAACGACACACGAGATATCAGTCCCGAAGGATTATTATTTATCTCTTCTGATGATAGTCCTACCAAGAAACCTTTGTTAGTGATGACCAATGAAGTCAGTGGCAATACCTCTATTTATTCTGTCACTACCCCCGAACCGACTTCTATTTTAGGATTAATAATGTTGGGCATTTTTGGCACTTTAAAAGCTAAATTCTCTCATAAAAATTCCAGCCAAAAATCCTAAACTTACCAAAATGTAGAGGTCAACAACTCTTGACCCCTACATGGTTAAATTTGATTTTCTGCTAACATTGAAATGATACGAGGTATCCCTGGATCAAACCCTCCTAAATCCCAAGATAAGGGATCTTTCGGGTCAACCCCAATCCAATTTTTAACGGACTCAGCATCAGGAACTTCCATTGATACTGATAACAGAACATACCAAATACCTTTCTTTGATTTCCATAGTTTAAGACTACCTTTCTTAGCTTCTTTGGCTATGATTTTGTCTAAAGTATCGGCATGATTAGATTGATGGATAGCTAAAGGAATACGCTTTTTAACCCCTCTAATAATTGAAAAAGCCACTGAATAAATATTGCCCTTTTTCTCAATTCTCCATCCTTGATTATTAACTTCAAGAGGCATACACTTAAACTGTTTTACCTTGGTGGCAGCACAACTATTGCGGATAGTTTGGTTGCTCCAACCTGACCCAATCTTAATATGATTAAAGTCTTTGCTAGTATACTTTCTTCTATCCGTTTTAGAAATTTCTAGCAATTGATTAGCAATACCTGTATTCAACTCAGTTAATCGGTCAAACTCCATAGCTTTGCACTGGTTTAACCGATAAAAAGGAAGTTTAAGCGTCAGGGTTAAAATAGCCATGAAAACATCTTAACACATATCTTACATGGTTTTGCAAAATAAGATACAATTGGTTAAAACCAATCGGGTCGCATTTCATCCATTGCTTAAAAGACAATGGATGAAATGCTCCCGTGTTATTTTTGGTAAAATAGACAAGAGTAGGACTCTGCTAAATCCATCAAAACCTAGCTAGAAGCTCAGGTTAAGTGGAGTGTGGCACCCTTAGGACAATCCTTGGCTCAATTGATCAAAACCTGTCACCTAGAACCCTATGACTGTTCAACCGTTAACGTCGCCTTCTTTAGTCTCCCACGCTACAACCACGATCGCACCCTCCTCAGACGTTAAACCTTGGCCTGGTTTAATAGAAACCTATCGCCCTTATCTTCCCGTTACGGAAAACACCCCAGTTGTCACCCTCCTCGAAGGTAACACCCCCCTTATCCCGGTTCCCTACATCTCTCAACAAGTGGGCAAAGGGGTAAAAGTATTTGTTAAATACGATGGGTTAAACCCCACCGGCAGCTTTAAAGATCGAGGCATGACCATGGCTATCTCGAAAGCCAAGGAAGATGGGGCAAAAGCTGTGATCTGCGCCAGTACCGGTAACACTTCGGCTGCTGCTGCTGCCTACGCTAGACGGGCAGGGATGCGAGCCTTTGTGATCATTCCTGATGGATACGTAGCCTTAGGAAAACTAGCCCAAGCCTTACTATATGGGGCCGAAGTGATTGCCATCGAAGGGAACTTTGATGATGCGTTAACGGTGGTGAAACAGATGGCCGAAAATTACCCTGTGACGTTGGTTAACTCGGTTAACCCTTACCGTTTGGAAGGGCAAAAAACCGCGGCCTTTGAAGTGGTGGATGTGTTAGGCAATGCCCCCGACTGGTTATGTATTCCGGTGGGTAACGCGGGCAATATTAGTGCCTATTGGATGGGTTTTTGTCAGTATCATAGTTTAGGAAAAACCGATAAACTGCCGAAAATGATGGGCTTTCAAGCTGCTGGGGCAGCCCCATTTATTGCTGGCCAACCCGTAGCCAAACCGGAAACCCTAGCTACCGCCATTCGTATTGGTAACCCGGCCAACTGGGACAAAGCCTGGGGGGCAAAAGAGGCCAGTCAAGGGGAGTTTAACGCGGTGACGGATGAGGAAATATTGGAAGCCTATCGCCTTTTAGCAGCCCATGAAGGGGTATTCTGTGAACCGGCCAGCGCAGCATCGGTGGCCGGTTTATTGAAGGTTAAAGAACAGGTTCCACCAGAGTCTACCGTGGTTTGTGTTTTGACCGGTAATGGCTTAAAAGATCCTGACTGTGCTATTGAACATAGTCATAATCAGGTTAAATCTGGCATTAAACCTGAATTATCAAAAGTGGCTGAGGTGATGGGGTTTTAGCCCTATTCTAGTATTTTTATCGGGTAGGGTGGGCATAATCCCCACCTACTTTGCTGCTAAACAGTCACTGGATTGAATGATATAACAGGGAATAAAAACATTACCAATAATCTGTAAATTAGCACACTATTCTCCAAAAATTATTATCTTTTTAAATCAAATATTTAATCGGGTCAATTTTAACATTGACCCCGATCAAATTTACCAATGCCAAACTTGGTCGTAGTTCTCAAACAGTTTAGGTAATTCTTTAAAGGATATTTGTTCAATTCCTTCTAATAATTTACCTTCGGGAATACCTCGTTTAGAAATATCTTCACTGACCGCATAAACTTTAATATTTTTGTCAAGACATTGTTGCAAATCGTCATCTAGTTTAGCCGGAAAACTTTGTTTCCATTCCCCAAACGAAAGCCCTTCAACCACTTGTCCTTTGACAGCATAATTAACCGCATTAGACCGCAAAACAATATCGACATCACCACCGATAGTTTCTAAGACTTGGATAAACCAAACGACGGGATCATCTTGTTCTTCAATGGTGCAACGATAAGCAGATTGAATCACTTGTAATACTTTCATGTTTTCTCCTTACTTTGTGCCAATAACTAAGGTACCATTTGCATCTTTTGACCATTCCCAAAAGTCTTTGGGTGCGCCACGACGACAGCCTTCTACCGCCTCATTAACACCCCTTTCATCGACGCAAAGACCACAATTAACCCATTCTAATTCACAGCCTTTACTTTTTGCTTTATCAAATAAGGCTAAGATCCAATCTTTGGTTAAAGGATGATTTTCTTCGTCAAAAGTACGACCATGAACACTATTAGCGTGGGGTTTTTGATGGGCAAAAGCTAATGAAACGCCCCCTTCATAAGTAAATACTTTAACGTCGCATCCCTTATCTAAAGCAGCATCGATCATCCGAAATGCAGTGGTAGTTCTGGCCTGTTCAAAAGGACCATCCATCAATAAAAAACTTAGAACTGTTTTACTCATTTTTTGGGTTTCTCCTATTAATTATAGCCACATCATTTTTTGTCCTTCACTCATAGCTTCTACAATGGAATCTACAGTAGAAACTTCAATTTTAGACCCTAATTCTGTGGTGTCAATTCCTCGTTCGTCTAAGGAAAATTTATCAGCCAATAACTTCACTTTCTCCAGATTAGTTAATCCTTGAGAAGCCACCGCAGAACGGGACGCTAAGACCCCATTTTCGATTAAAAATAAGGTAACCTCATTACCAGCATCGGCGAGATCAGAAGCCAGATTATAGTTATTATTGACCTCTGGATAATCAAAGGGACTTTGTGATTCAATTAGAAAATATTTGGCCATTGATTGCTAGGGTGTAACTTGTTTGAGAAATGATTATTTTTCATCCCACAACGAGATGATTGAGAGCTTTTTGTGTTCTCAAGATCATTGAAGTTCATGGCTATTAATCTGTTATCTCTAACCATTGACCTCTCCCACAACCCTATCACTGACTTTGGGGATCGGTATTAATTTTTCCAAATTACTCAAGCTTTGCTAGTATTTTAGCAACGGTTTGCTACAATTAATGTGTCTCGACTTGCGGGCGGGAGTCTGCCTGTGGACGCTGTGTCAGACCGATACTATACTTATATCAGTAGAGGCAACGGCGCATGAGACGAGAAGCCTCGAAGATGGATAAGATCGTCCTAAATCTTTGTTGTTGTTGGAAACCCCAACTATAGCCGGATTTAGCGGGGGTATCTCACTGGAGATAGATGGTCACAAACGCTGGTTGTCTTGCCTCCGTCTGCTGCCAGACAGTCAGTGGACGTTAAAGTAAAATGCTTGTGGATTCGATCTGACGGAGGCCTTGCCTAGTTAAGAGGAGTAGAAGCAAGAATCTTCCGTTACAGCCATTACGCTTAACGGCGAGAGTGTCGATAAATGCAATTGATTCTAGGTGGTGTGAGATGTTAGAACGTTTTTTATTAGCGAGCACGGTAACGTGGTTACTCTATATGTCGTTGCAGTTGGGCGAGTCCCCTGTAACCTCTAATACCATGAATCAAACCGCTAATCGTGTTACTGTTGAACGATTAGAAACCCCTTCTGATCACCCTCGCTTTGGTAAATTTACCGTTGCTCAAAAATAAGGGTTATCGTTGAAACAGTAAACAGTTATCGTTACCTCACACACCAAAAATTTCACAATCAAATAATAGGGGAGAACTTATGTTCTTCCCTTAATTAATATCCAGAAGACTGAATGATTTGTCTTAAGCTGCTTTCTTCGTATCTGTTTTGACGTAAGGTTTACAGTCATAAGGCTGTACCCCAATGTCTTTATAGTCGTCTTTAGCCGGACTAAAAATTCTGGCAAAGCCTTCTGTAAAATATTGTACAAATTCCTGTAACCTATCATTGAGTTTCATACCATTTGCCTCCAACTCTTGTGAAAGAATTATTAAGTTGTTTTCCGCTTTTCAGTTCAAAGAGAAAAATTATTCTCTTCTCTCTATCCCGATTATCTAATAAGACGATTAAGTTTTACCTATGTTAGTAATAAATATTGAATTTTCTTTATAATACTTTGCTAACCATGGGGGATCATTTTAAGTTGTATGAATAAATATATCTTTTTTGATAAACTACCGTTGAAATACCTATTAATTATTATGCCATTTTTAGAGAAGTTGGCAACAGGTTTGAGCAATTACGCCAAGGTTGAGGTTTTAGGGTAAACTGGGGACAAATTTTAGCCTCGGAAATTATGTCATTTAACACCTTAGTAGACCTGCTACGGGAAAGAAGTATCGCACAACCCGATAACAAAACCTATACCTTTCTCCATGAAGGAGAAACCGAAGTCGGAAGTCTGACTTATCCTATCTTAGAACAACAAGCCAAAGCGATCGCCGGCCATCTTCAGTCCCTCAAGGCAACAGGGGAACGAGTGTTACTGTTATATCCTCCTGGACTGGATTTTCTGGCTGGTTTTTTCGGCTGTTTATATGCAGGGGCGATCGCCATTCCCGCTTATCCTCCCCGTCCGGATCAATCCTTAGAGAGATTAGAAGCGATCGCAGCCGATGCCCAGGCCAAATTTATTTTAACCCTTAATCCTTTAGTTCCCTATTTACAAGGTCGTTTTAGCACCAGTCCTATTTTAAGTAATTTAACAATATTAGACGCAAATAGTATTATCAAAGCACAAGAAAACCCTTGGCAAGATCCCAATATTAATGGTGATACCATTGCTTTTTTACAATATACCTCTGGTTCCACTGGCCAACCCAAAGGGGTGATGATTAGCCATGATAATCTGCTCAATAACTTAGCCATGGGGTACGAATATGCAGGGATTACCCCCGACACCAAAACCGTCAGTTGGTTGCCTTTCGGTCATAATACGGGGTTAGTGGTTGGCGTGTTGCAACCCTTGTATGGTAATCATCCAGTGATTTTGATGTCACCCATGGACTTTCTACAAAAACCCTCACGATGGTTAACGGCCATTTCTCATTATCGGGCCAGCCAAAGTTTAGCCCCGAACTTTGCCTATGACTTAACAGTCTTTTCCACTTCCCCCGAAGAAAAAGAAAGGTTGGATCTCAGTTGTTGGGAGTTAGCGGTGAGTGGGGCCGAACCCATCCGGGCCGAAACCTTGGAAAGATTCGCTAAAACCTTCGCCCCTTGTGGGTTCCGTTGGCAAGCATTAAGCGGAGGATATGGGATGGCCGAGAGTGTGATGGGTATTAGTTTAGGGAAAAAAGACAAACCCCCCCTGATCCTGAATATTGATAAAACCGAACTGCAACAAAACCGGGTGGTGGTGATGGATAATGAAGGAGAAAATAGTCAAAAACTGGTCGGTTCGGGCGTTACAGACAATAGACAAAAAGTGATTATTGTTAACCCTGATCATTTAACCCAATGTAACGATAACGAAATTGGAGAAATTTGGGTATTGAGTTCCAGCGTCGCCCAAGGGTATTGGAACCGTCCAGAAGCGACAGAAGGAGCGTTTAAGGGTTATTTAAAGGATAGTCAAGAAGGTCCGTTTTTACGCACGGGAGACTTCGGGTTTATCTTTGATGACGAGTTATTTGTGACAGGCCGTCTCAAAGATTTAATTATTATTCGGGGTAAAAACCATTATCCTCAAGATATTGAGTTAACTACACAGAGAAGTCATCAAACCTTGCGGCCCAGTTGTAATGCTGCGTTTTCGGTGGATGTTGATAATGAAGAAAGACTGGTGATTGTGCAAGAAGTCCACGAAGCCGCGATCGCATCATTAGATCCGGAGCAAGTCTTTAATGCCATTCGTCAAGCGGTATTCCAAGAACATCAATTGCAAGTATACGCTATCTTATTACTGAAACCTGGCACGGTTCCTAAGACTTCCAGTAATAAAATCCAACGTCACGCTTGTAAAATCGGGTTTTTAGAGGACAGTTTAGAGGTTATTGCCAGCAACAGACAAGAAACGGTTACGGGACAAGAAAAACAAGTGTCTTTGGACTTAAATACCCTTTTAAGTAGTCCTCCCCAAAAACGTCAGGGGTTATTACAAGCTTATCTTCAGGGTTTAATCGCTAATGTGTTAAAAGTTGCTCCTTCAGCAATCGACTGGACACAACCCTTAACCAGTATGGGCCTTGACTCTTTAACTGTAGTCCAGTTAAGTGATTTGTTACAAGAAAATTTGGGATCGTCTTTTCAAGCGACCTTAATCTTTGAGTATCCTACGGTTGAAGCGTTAGCTAACTATTTCGCCACCGAAGTCTTTACCTCCCAAGGGTATAACCTCGGGTTAGTAGAAGCAGAAACCACCCTAGACACAGGGTTTGCTTCTCCTGTCATTGCTATTCAGTCTCAAGGGACAAAACCCCCCTTTTTCTGTGTTCCTGGGGGTGTGGGGACGGCGTTTTATCTCCACGCTTTAGCCCATCATTTAGGGAATGATCAACCGTTTTATGGACTACAAGCGCGAGGAATGGACGATCAAGCGATACCGTATACGGATGTGGGGGAAATGGCTGCTTATTACATCCATGCGTTAAAAACCATTCAACCGGAAGGTCCTTATTTGCTGGGGGGTCATTCTTTTGGGGGTCAGGTGGCCTTTGAAATTAGTCAACAATTACAAGACCAAGGGGATGAAATCGGTTTATTAGCTATTTTTGATATTCCTGCACCCTTATTTAATAACCTCATGGTGGTGGGTTGGGATGACACCAAATATATGAGTGAAGTGGTGAAGTTATTTGAGTTCTTTTTAAAGGAAAATCTTGATATTTCTTACGATGATCTCAAAGGTTTGTTTCCAGGAGAACAGTTAGATTATGTGACGGAACGTTTGGCTAAAAAGCTTCATGTTAACCCGTCTAGAATGGCAACAAGACAAGTCAGAGGGTTTGTTAAAGTATTAAAAGCCAGTGTGTATGCTATGGCTCATTATAAGCCTCAAAAACACTATGCTACCCCCATTCATGTTTTCCGTAGTAGCGATGTTCGTTTATGGGAAACCGCTAATGGCATTAATGATACCATTCGTACTCAAATTCAGAAAAATATGTCCTTTGGATGGGAACAATTATCAGAAAATTCTGTTACCTTTACTTCTGTTCCTGGGGATCATATTACCATGATGCTAGAACCCAATGTCAAAGTGTTAGCTGAAAGTCTTAAGACGCAGTTATCAATAAGATAATTAATAGTAGCGATCGCTGATTTTTAAGTGATTAAATTGGCGATCGCACTTCCTTTTTTGATTTTCTGTCGACTCCCTTAGCTTTATTGTAGAGGTTTAATACAATACCCATAAAAATTAATGATTCCTACCCCCGAACAAATGTTATCTTGTATAAGAATGTGTCAAACTTTATCTAATTTTTACCTAGATATTCATCTTTTCCGCTATGATCAACAAAGGAAAGAAATCTATATCATCGCAGGTGACACTATAAACCTGATTATTGATGCACAAGGAAACTGGGAATTTGACAATGAACCATAAACCTGACTTTTATCAAATATCTCGTCAAGAATTACGACAATATGTGCTGTCTCATCGAGAAGATAATGAAGCATTAAGAATTTATATGGATAGAATGCGAAGTGAACCTGGTGTGACTCGAATAAGAGGAACAAACAGTGATGAAGATATGAAAAAATTAGAATATCTACTCAAAAAATCATCAAAAAAAGAAAACTGAGTGCTACGCTAAACGAAGAGATTAAAATGCTACCAATTAGTCAATGTTTTGCTTATTCGGGTAATCTATATATAGCAGTTCTCATACTTGTGAGGTACAGAGGTTATCCCTTGGAGGCAGGAGTTAGGTGTACCTCATGAGTCCGAGAAACGCTATAGTATAATCATAACTTCACAAATATATTACCCTATCACTTTCAAAATTCCTGACCATTGCACCTTCTTTTCATGGGTACGACGATAGGAAAAGAAATGAGAAGGAGATTGATAGGTGCAATAAGGGGCGATGCTGATTTGTTGCGCTTTAATCCCTAATTGTTCCAGTTGTAATTGATTAATGCGACGCACATCTAAGCGAACTTTTCCAGGTTCTGGATCGGATAGGATCGGAGGGTTAGAAATCTTCTCTAAGGGCTTTAAAATCCCTTCTAAACTATCTATTTTCTCTTTTTCAAACAAACTCGCCCCCACTTCTGCTGCCACCTCCTCAGACACCTGATACACCTCTCCACTAATAGCCGGCCCCATAGCAATGCGTAAATTTTCGATGGCACTACCCCAAGCTTGTAAACGGGCGATCGCCGCTGGTACAATGCGTTTAGCGGTTCCTCGCCATCCTGCATGAATGGCTGCAATATTCCCTGTCACTTCATCCCCAATCAAAACAGGGGTACAATCAGCACTAGCGACCCAAATGGCTTGGTTTTCCAGGTTGGCAATGATACCATCAGCCGGAGGAAAACTGTCATCGGTTGTGTCTTCTATAATTTCACTGGGGGAGAGAACACGGTTGCCATGAACCTGTTTGACGCGGTAGGTTTGGGCTTGAGGCTGAAGAAGGTTACTTAAGTCTTCAGGGGTTTGCGGATAAAAGGGTTGGGTAAAAAAGCCGTGGGGCCAAGCTTGTAGTAAGGAACAGGTTAAATAGGGCAACCCTTGGGCGGACTGCCATTGCCACATTGGGGTTAAGCGATCGCTCATCATATCTTAGTTACCAGTGATCAGTGAGCCGTTACCCCTTAATTTTAAAGGATTAATGGAGAATGCCCCACTATATCAAGACAATATAGTGGGGAAACGTATCAAAGTACCACTGCTTTGCGTGCAGGGACTAGATTTTTATGGGCTAAATATTCATGAAGTTCTAACGGTTTGAGTTTACAAAGGTCTTTTGCTAATTCTTCGAGTTTAATCCCTTTGGACAAATGGGGTGATAAAAACTCACGCACTAATCCTAGCATTTGAGGTTCAGCCACTAAAAGGATAAAATGGGATTCCCATTCCTGAAGACAATCTGTAATTTTTTGGCTAATATCCTTGGCAAAATTTCGTTCATATTCACTGAGATGGTTACTACGATGATCATCATAACCATGGCCTTGAGTGCGAGATCCTCGGTTACGCCCTTTGGTATTGGCCCATAGTTCTCGTCCCGCCATTTCCTTAGTCGTATTGGTTAAACATTCATGTTCTACTAGATTAGGACTTGACTCGTATTCGGGAAACTCGGCTTCTTCTAGGGTGAAAAAGCGGGCTTTGGTCCCATCCATAACAGCAACGACAGCTTGATTCATAGGAGTTTTCGATAGAATTCTCAAGATCCCTATCCTAGCAATGAATGTTGTATTCTAGGACACTTTGGAATAAAGCTTAAAATTTGGAGGGGAAACCTAGGGTATTTTCCGTAAAATTGCTTAACAATGGGTTTTTGTGTTGTTTCTACACCCTGGTATAACTACTAATCCGACCGATGCGATCGCATTGATAACTTAACTTTTCCCGACTTAATTAACTCGATTATTGTAAGTTAGGATAAAATCACAAAGGTCAAACCTGAAAAATGTTTATTATACAGTTATTAAGTCTATAAATCCGATGATTGCCTTATCTGAATCTTCTCCTGTTAAGCCTGAAGACTATATTGAGTGGGAACAAGACCAGGACATTAAACATGAATATAGAGACGGAGAAATTTATGCAATGGCCGGTGCATCTGATGCTCATGTCACTATAACAGGTAATATTTTTGCTTTATTACGAAATCATGTCAGAGGTTCAAATTGTCGGGTTTATATTAGTGATATGAAAGCTAGATTAGAAAAGTTGAATCGTTTTTATTATCCTGATGTTTTGGTGACTTGTGATCCTAGGGATCAAGAGAATAATTATTATAAATGTTATCCTAAATTAATTATTGAAGTTTTATCCGACTCCACAGAAGCTTTTGATAGAGGGGATAAATTTATTGATTATCAAAGCTTAGAAAGTTTAGAAGAATATGTTTTAATTAATACTAAACAGCAGAGAATTGAATGTTTTAGAAAAAATAATCAAGGTTTATGGGTGTTAGAAGTTTATCATCCAGAAGGAAACAACTTTAGGCTAATAAGTATTAATCTTCAAGGTTCTTTAACAGATATTTATGAAGATGTCAGATTTAAGTAAAATATTTATACTGTGCGTTAAATCACAGTCCTTTAACTTTAGCTGAGGTTACTTTAATTTGTTCCATACCAGGGGTAAATGGTTCTTATATCATGATAGATTATAATTATTTTTAAGAAATAATGGGTAAGATATTATATTGTTGACAATAACTAATAACGAATTTTCGCACGATAATAATATCATAAGTTGATAAAGGTAAATCCACTAATGAAACATTTTGATATCTTTTCATTAGTAGGCCAACAACAATATGCTCATTAGCAATACCTTCTACAGCTGCTTTTCTACCTCTGTCCTCATTTTGGCTCATAATAGTTACCTCATTTTTTTAAAACGACTATCCAATCTGTATTAATTCTTTCATCTCTAGGAACTTTAATAAAGTGTTTAATGATCTCTGAACCGAAATAGGTTTCTACAATAAATCCTATCTGTTCTGCTAAACTCATAATATACTTCCAATTTTCAAATGTGACCCCTCGAATCGTATTATTTCCTACTACAACAATATAATATTTTTCAGGTTTTAAGACTTTATAAACTTCAGTAATTGTCTTAACTCTTAAATTAGTTTCATCAGGTATTAGTTCTAATTGTTTATAATTATTCTGGTTACGTTTTCTTTTTTTAGCTAGTTTCGCTTTAATCTCTTGTAGGGAAATGGGATAAGCAGAATTAATGGTTTGATTAGACATAATTTAATAAATATTAATCTTTTCTTGAGGGTAAAGCTATCTCTTTCTTACCACCATTATAAACGGTTTCTATCCATAATTCTCTTGCTTACTCTTTTAACCCCGTCATTCAGGAACATATTAGTCCTCATAATTTTCAATTAATACTCCTATTACTTCCATTAATGATGCTAAGGGATGAGATTCATCTTCACCGACAACATCAATTAATTCATCCAAAATCGTCACTAATTTTTGATATTCTGCTTCAGTATGAGGAACAAATAAATTATCAGATAAGTTTGACCAAGCGGTGATAGTTTTATTTAAGTTAGTCGTGATCATAGTTATTCTTTCAATTAAACGATTACTTAACCTTTATCCCTTGTAAATTTGACTACGATGACCAATTTTTATAACTAAAATTACTAATTTATCATTTTCTACTCTATAAATAATTCGATAATCTCCAACCCTAATTCTTAGTCGTCCATTACCATTTTTAAGCTGTTTAACATCAGTAGGATAAGGGTTAGTTATCAAAGCATTAATTTTCTTAGCAATTCTTTGCTGAATATTTCTGGGAAGTTTAGCGAGGTCTTTTTTAGCAGTCTTTAAAAATTCAATTTTATATTTTTCCATCCCTCTACAATCCTAATTCTTTTTGGACATCTTCCCAAGCAATTTTCTCTTGATTTTCAGGATCAGATTCTGCTATAATTGCATCTCTAAGATCGATTAAATCTTCTAAGTCTTCGCTATCAATAACGGTTAATTTTCCTTGACTAATTTGTACTAAGAGTTCATGGACCGATAGGTTAAATTGATTAGCAAGGTTACTAATACCTGTTAGAATGTCTTGAGATAGGATTACTTGAGTCATCGCAGTTCACCAAATGAGTTATTAATTCTAGTTTAGCAAAATAAAGAGTTATTCTAGACTCACTATAATTTTATTAACTTCTTCGATACAAATCAGATCATAAATTAACATTACTATTTAACAATCTTTTAGCCTTATTCAAGCGATATTGATATATAGGAGAACGTCTATTTTCTTCTTCTAATTGAGCAATAATATCATCTAAAACCAAAATTTGAGCATCCATACGTTCAAAAAGTGCCTTAAATTTAGCTGATGTTGCTTTAATTTGTTCTATATCAGGAGTAAATGGTTCTTGTGTCATGATAGGTTAAAACCTCTCTTTTCCTCGTTAATGGTTGCTTCAGTTGCTGCTATAGTCGCTTGAGTCTCGTCAATAGAACGTTCTAATAACTCTAACATAGCACGACTTGCATTAGGTTGAGTTTCGGCAATTCTCCCCATAATCGTATGTAATCTATTATAGTAAATATTTGCCCTATCTCTGGCATTGTAAAGGTCTTCTAAAGCGAATAACGTTGTCTCGGTTTCTCCATAATTTTCCAAAATAGCATAACTGGTTAAGGTTGCTTGGTTAATAATGATTAGCAGTTGTTTTTGTAACTCTAAAACAATGGTAATGATATCTTCTGGTAGTTCTGCCATTACTAAATGATCTTAAAACTCAATTAGGGCTGAAATTTTTCTTTATTAATAAAATCAACTATTTTCTTGACGGTAAAGGAATCTCTTTTTTACCACTATTATAAACCGTCTCTATTCATAATTCTCTTGCTTCCTCAATATTAATAAAAACTTCTTCTAAGGTTTCTCCTTGGGTTATACACCCTGGTAAGTCAGGAATTAAAGCAGTATATCCTCCTTCATCTTCAGGATAAATTGAAATAGGATATTTTAGGGATAAAAAATAGTCTAGATATAGATTTTGTGACTCTTTATTATGTTTCATTTTTAACTTACCATCACGTTAGATTCTGTATCAGTAACCGTGAGTTTTCCTGAGATAGATGAGGTGTTTTTGACAACAATTTCTACATCCTTCCCTAAAGCTTTCAAAAATCGAATTAAATCATCAGTAGAAAACTTTAATAGTTTTCCCTTTTCTAATTCTATTACTTGAGAAGGTTCTATGCTTAATAATTTAGCAACTTCTTCATCAGTCAATTGTCTCTGCTGAATAATTAAATTAATTTGTCTAGTCAATTCAGCTTTAGCTAACATTTCATCAGCATTTTCAAAGCCTAAGTCTTCAAAAACATTTCCACTACTAGTGGATAATTTAATGTC
>JASJBX010000118.1 GCA_030066295.1 Crocosphaera sp. | reverse complement strand
GGGATTCTTTACACGATAAAGTATCGCATTGGAGCGTCCAAAAGCCCCTCTAATACCTCCCTCTTTTCAAAGAGATTGGCTTTACTTTTACGTCCAATGTTAGCAGAACCATTAATATCTGAGTTGACTAATTTTTTATTCTTAGTCCGATACAAACCCCTTTTAATTCTCTTTCCTGAAAATTCGTAAGTTTTTGGATTATCTGCATTATATTTTGGTAGATCATCTAAATCTAATGCACTCGCTAAACTGGTATATGATTCTTCTTGTTCCATGTAATTAATCCCATATCTTTTACACAAGTAGGCTAGTTGTTGTCTCAGAGCATGGAAAGGAATTTGTACAAAGTTTTGATTATTGATTTTGCCAATATTAATCCTCGTTTTCCAGCCTTCATTCACTCCTACAATTAAGGTTCCTAACTTATGTGCTAGACAGTAATTAATCACTAATCTCGCTGTCTTTTTCAAGTAGTCATTTACCTGATTGGTTCTCTTTAAGATTAACTTGGCCATTTTACTGGTTAATCTTTTGATCCCGTGTAAATCCTTCAGAGACTGTAATTTACTTAGCTGCTTATTGTACCATTGGTTAATTGATTTTAGTTTTCGTCCATCTACGAGGAATGACGACCCTTTTGTATCAATTGCTGCTACTAAATTGTTCAGTCCTAAGTCTAAGCTTAAACATTCATTTTTGTCTAAATCATCTACTCTTTCCTCCTTAATTTCATAGACAAATTGAGCGATAAAATAACGACAGTTATATTTAGGAATAATCCTCAACTCATGAATCTTTTTCCCTTTTAGCATGGGAGGGATTGGGAATTTAAAGGCTTTAAATACTTTTCCTGTTTCCTCTCTATAGTTTTTTCTAAACTTGTTAGAAACCGAAAATTGTATGGCTCCTTCCTTGATATAGGGTTGGGGATATACTAAGGGAAAATAACCATCTTTTTTGAGATAATGAGGTAAGGATATTCTGGCTGCTAATTTTCCTGCTTTTTTTCTTTCTAACAGCTTAAAAAACCCTGAAAATGCTTCATCAACAGACTTGAGACATTGCTGCGCTACTTGAGAATATAACAAACCATAATTCTCATTGTCTTTGCAATCATGATAATTCGATTCATAAGCTAGAAAACGATTTTCGGCAAAAAAGAACTGCCTTACGGTGTATAGTCCTACATTATACATATTTTTAGCTAAACGGCATTGATAGCGCAGTATTTCATACTGCTCTGCTGTTAAGCCTCGAATTTGTATCGATTGTGTGACTAACATGGTCAAGATTGACAATATATATTGCTCATATTATAACATCTCAGTAAGACATAGAGCGTGATTATTTTTAATGGACGCTTCGCCGTTGATATTTTGGTCGGTCATTGATGCACACCATTGAGAAGGATGGGGTATTCTGCCCGACATCAGGATAAAAATGTGATTAATAACACACTTTTGTTGATTTTAACTTACTCTAGGGAGTAATGGCTATACCGCTACGGGTCAGGCAAAAGGCAAAAGTAAGCTGGGATTGGATTTCACAACCTGGGGATGTCCTAACTATAATGCGTAGTGCTATATGTGACCAGTGAACAGTTATCGATCACTGGTCACTGTTAATTTTTAATGATCTAAACTGTCTAAACTGAGGGGAATAAAGTCTCCATACATTGTCAAGCCTAATAACATCGGTTGGCCGGCCTGAATTAGTTTTCCTGTCAAGACACAACTTTCATCTTTCCTAGCAGTTGCTTCAAGGGTGGCACGAATATCCACCGCCGAAAATTGCGGTCGATAGTCCCCTGACTTTTGCTGCACATAATTCCAAAGAATATCCCTGATTAACGCCTGATAACCTTGATTCCCAGAAAGCCCTTTGAGCTTATCTTTGAGGGTTTTTTCTAAACGGATGCTGGTGACTTCCATTTCAGTGGTTGAAGTACGGGGAAGGGTTTTCATGATTTTTTTCCTCGATTAAAAAGTAGACATTTCCGTAATATCAGTGTAGTATGAAAAAGTCGCTTTGAACACGATTGAAAACGTTCATGTTACTTTTTTCTGGTTCCCATTCATTTCCATTTATCCTCGCTACTTGCCAACCATGGCAACCTGGGGTCATGGAAAAGCATGGACTAGAACATAGGAGTAACTTCCCGACTAAACCAACAACAGTCTTTAATTTACCCCTAGGGAGTCCATCTCACGGAGATTATCCCCTCTCAGGCGATAATCAACCCCAAGAGATTAGAATATCCCTAACCCTCAAAAGCGGGTGGCGAAGACGAATCTTCCCTATCCCTAGATGAATACCTAACTCCTCAAGGTTTGTCTAACCCCCGCTTTACTCCCTAAGTAGAAAGCGGGGGTTTTGATTATAAAAACCAAAGTTAACGGAGATGAAATTGATCTATTGTTGTTCTCTTACGTATTGACTCACATCAATGATGTCTGCCATATTCAAAGCAAGAAAAGACAATGTTAAAACTAACTTATACCCATGACGGATTTTATATTGATCATCTGGAAACTTCCTTAGAAGCTTGGGTGACAACTCGTGTTCTTTTAGCCTTACGATCAGGCACCAGTTTGTGTGTGGAACCGAGTAGTGCTTCTTTTTTAATTTCTTTAGACTTACCGTACGTAGATCAATTATTGAAAGATGTAGACCAATTTAGCGAGGAAATTTTAGAAGTCAACCGTTGTGATGAAGAAGCCATGGAAGTGGTACTAGAAGGAACTTGGTTGGGATCAGATGTGGCCAGCGAAGAAGGGTTATTTGTCTGTCGTTTAAGCGATCGCTTAGAATCTCTTCTCTATCAAATTTGGCAGGAGTCGCCGGTAACGATTAATTAAGTGTTAGATGGGACAAAATTCTATTCGTTTAGTTGGGTTTCGTCCCTCTACCCAACTACGGACTTCGTTATTTATTAATCTATGAAGTGTTAGTATACAGAAAAAGAAAAATCAATGAAATTTCCTAAAACTCTTATTCAAACTCTCTCCGAAATCAACTCAATAAAAGGGACGTTAGCCAAAAAAGTTGATACTAAAGTCCTCAACTACATTCGAGAAAAACTAGACTATAAAGATAAATTATGTCCGTACTATAACGACGATACAGTTGATGTAATGTTGGCCTTCATTTTATTCTACCACCTTCATCTTCTATCGGATGCTCACCTAACAGTTTTCGCAGAAAAACTATCAGATATCACCTACGAAAAGGATCACGACTTACTCACTTGGTTAGAAAACACTTATCCCTCGGTTAAAGGATATTACGATAATTACAGAACTGAAATAATCAAAGTTCGTAACCAATTAACCACATAAGCCGATCTTGTAGGTTGGGTAGAGGAACGAAACCCAACAATATTATGAACTATTCCATTCCAACAGAAACATCAAAAACAGGCATTTTTGAACTTCCCCAATTAACATCATAAAGACCGCGCTGCACATACCGATGAAAACTGGAATATTCCCAATCTTTTGGACAGGAAACTAACCCATGACGTACGGGATTATAATGAATATAATCGGCATGATTAATAAAGTCTTGTTCATCTCTAATTAAATGTTCCCAAAATCGTCTTTGCCATATAGCCTTTTCTTGTTTACTTTGTCTGGAAGTTGAAACGTTTCCTTGATATTTCAGATCGCATCGACGGCTAAACCAATTTTTAATTAAACGCCAACGAGTTGAAAATTCTGCATCATCTTGGGGTAATGTCCAAATACAATGAAGATGATCGGGTAAAATAACAATGGCATCAATGACAAAAGGATGTTTTTCCATGACTCTACGGAATGAATCTCGCAACAATACTATATTTTCTGCTTCACAGAGAAATGAACGTCGATCATGAGTCACTAAGGTAAAAAAATAGCTGCTTCCTCGTTGTTTTGCTCGACGATATTGCATAAATTAATCATAATCAAGATGTTATCAGTTGGGTTTCGTTCCTCTACCCAACCTACAGACTACAGACTATGGAAAAAAGTCAATAACCCAGTTACCATAATCTTAATGAGACTTGCTCAATCGCAACACCAAGACGAAATCAACAATGACAACCACACCCATTTCCCCATCCTCAACCCAAACCCAATACCCTGATGACATCGGACGTTTTGGCCAGTATGGAGGGAAATATGTGCCGGAAACCCTTATGCCGGCACTCAGCGAACTGGAAACCGCTTATCATCGCTACAAGGATGATGCTGACTTTCAAGCGGAATTATCGCAATTATTAAAGGATTATGTCGGTCGTCCCAGTCCCCTCTACTTTGCCGAACGGTTGACGGAATATTACGCCCGTCCGGACGGTACTGGTCCGCAAATTTACTTAAAACGGGAGGATTTAAACCACACCGGCGCACATAAAATTAATAATGCCTTGGGACAAGTGTTATTGGCGAAACGCATGGGTAAAAAGCGTATTATCGCCGAAACAGGAGCTGGACAGCATGGGGTAGCAACAGCAACGGTTTGCGCCCGTTTTGGCCTAGAATGCGTCATTTATATGGGTATCCATGATATGGAACGGCAAAAACTCAATGTCTTCCGCATGAAACTATTAGGGGCCACAGTGCAACCGGTAGAAGCCGGTACTGGAACCCTCAAAGATGCTACTTCAGAAGCCATTAGAGACTGGGTAACCAATGTAGAAACCACCCATTACATCTTAGGCTCGGTTGCTGGCCCCCATCCTTATCCCATGATTGTGCGAGACTTCCATCACATTATTGGCCAAGAAACCCGTCGTCAATGTCAAGAAAAATGGAACAGTTTACCCAATATTTTACTGGCCTGTGTCGGGGGTGGTTCTAATGCCATGGGGCTGTTTTATGAGTTTGTCAATGACTCTGAGATTCGCCTGATCGGAGTCGAAGCAGCCGGGGAAAGTATCGTCTCCGGAAAACACGCTGCTACCCTCACAGAAGGTCGTCCAGGGGTGTTACACGGGGCGATGAGTTATTTATTGCAAGATGAGGAAGGACAGGTCATAGAAGCCCATTCTATTAGTGCAGGATTGGATTATCCTGGAGTGGGACCGGAACATAGTTATCTCAAAGATACTGGCCGCGCTGAATATTACAGTGTCACCGATGCCGAAGCAGTGGCCGCGTTTCAACGTTTATCGGAGTTAGAAGGCATTATTCCCGCTTTAGAAACCTCCCATGCGATCGCCTATTTAGAAACCCTTTGTCCCCAACTTGAAGGCAGTCCCCGTATTATTATCAATTGTTCAGGCCGTGGGGATAAAGATGTACAAACGGTGGCTAAGTATTTAGAAAATGAGTAGGTTTTAGAGGGAGCAGAGGGAGGAGAGGGAGCAGGGGGCGCAGAGGGAGGAGAGGGAGCAGAGGGAGAAAAAGATTAATTTTGCTTCTCGTCTTCCCACACTCCCCACACTTCCCATCCTTCCCATCCTTCCCATCACCCTGTCACCTGATCACTCCCCACCCTTCCCATCACCACAATAAAACGAATATGGACAATGGTTTTCTTAGATAGTCGTAGAAAAAAACAACTAGAAACCTGCTTGCAAAAATTAGGGGTATCGGATAGTCTAGCCGTTAATTTAGAGTTGTTAGACTTAGCTCTAACTCATCCGACAATTTCTAGGGAAAATAACTATCAACAATTGGAGTTTGTGGGGGACTCGGTGGTGAGATTAGTGGCGGCCGAGATATTATTGGAAACCTATCCCGAGGAATTAGTGGGTGAATTTGCTGCTATTCGTTCCATTTTAGTGAGTGATCGCACTTTGGCCGAGTTTGCTGATAATTACGGCTTAGATCGATATCTTCTGATGTCTGATGCTGTGGCTCAAGATAAATTAGGCCGAATGTCTTGGTTAGCTGATGCCTTTGAGGCGGTTTTGGGGGCATTATATCTCAGCACCAAAAATATGACCTTAGTGCGCCCTTGGTTAGATCCTTTATTACTGAAAAAAGCAGCAGAAATTCGCTCCGATCCAGCCCGCCAGAATTATAAAGATGCTCTACAAGAATGGACTCAAGCTCAACATAAAATTTTACCCGATTATCGTGTCACCCAACAAGACAAAAATGCAAGCCATCATCAACGATTTTTTGCTGAAGTTTGGCTCAAAGATCGTAAACTAGGATCGGGCTATGGTCCTTCTAAAAAAATGGCTGAACAAGCAGCGGCCAAAGATGCTTTTTTCTCTGTTGTTCATCAGTAAACTTCAAAGGTAAAACATGACACAGTTAGATATTAAAACTGAAGCAGTTGTCATCAAGAATGGTAACTTAACTATTGATAGTTATTTAGCGATGCCAACGGAAGAAGGTGTTTTTCCTGCGGTGATTGTTATCCAAGAAATTTTTGGCGTTAATGATCATATTCGGGATGTCACCAGACGCTTTGCAAAACAAGGTTATATTGCCATTTCTCCTGCTATTTATCAACGGCTTGCTCCTGGATTTGAAACCGGTTACACTGCGGAAGCCATTGATATTGGCAGACAGTATAAAAATCAAACAAAAGCGGATGAACTATTGTCAGATATTCAAGCAACAATTACCTATCTTTATAGTTTACCTCAAGTGAAGAAAACAGGGGTGGGAACCATTGGTTTTTGTTTCGGGGGTCATGTGGTTTATTTAGTTTCTACTCTACCAGACATTAAAGCAACGGCTTCATTTTATGGTGCAGGAATTGCTAACTGGAAACCGGGAGAAGAAGGGAAAGCAACAGTCAATTGTACCCCAGATATTAAAGGTACTTTATATGCTTTTTTCGGGGAAGAAGATGCTAGTATTCCTCAAGATCAAGTTGAGATGATCGAACAAGCTTTAAATGATAATAATATTCCACATAAAGTATTTCGCTATGAAGGAGCAGATCACGGCTTTTTCTGCGATCAAAGAGGGAGTTATAATGCAGAAGCTGCTCAAGATGCTTGGCAAAAAGTCTTAGAATTATTCAAGAGTAAATTATTCCCATAACCGTCTCCGAGTCGCACCGTTTAATCTGCGATGAGCATCTGTTAATAACTTAGGAATCTCTAACTTTTCGGGACAACGGGGTAAACAGTCACCACAGTCTGTACAACGGTGTCCCTTATTTCCAGGAAACCAATGTCCGGCATTTTCTAACATTCCATACCGATATTGTCCATAGGCTTTCATATCATAGCCAATCGCTAAATTTCTTAAGCGCAAAATCTCAGGAATATTAATAGATTCTGGACAAGGTAAACATTGATAACATTGACTACATTTCTCTGTCTCTAATACTCTGTTTAAATGCTCTTCTAATTGATTTAATTTATTGCTTTCTTCGGGAGTTAACTGGTTATTTTGCTCAAACAGTGATAAGATTGAGTCTAGTTCTTGAGGATGAGATGCTCCAGTGCTTAACGTAGTAATGCGGCGATCGCTCAATAAAAAGCGATAAGTCAACGCCAAGGGAGAAAACGGCGCACATAAGTCCTGAAGCAAAGCAGAAGGAGTGTAGAGTAAACCGCCTTTATCCCCAGGAGAAATGATAAAAATTCCCATATCTTTTTGAGCAGCTAAAGCGATCGCCGATTCATTCCGTTGAAAAAAATAGTAATAATGAAGGTTCACGAACTCAAATAAATCGGTTTCTATGGCTGCTAGAATGACCTCTAAACTGCCGTGAGTGGAAAATCCGAGGTGGTGTATCTTTCTGTCATCTAAAGCCCGTTTTAGGGGCAAAAAACAGCCATTAGGATCTGTAATCCATTGTAAGTGTTCCCACGTATTGATGCCATGAATGGCAACACAATCAATATAATCTAATTGTAACCGTTCCAAAGACTGATCAATCCATTGACTCATGCTATCAGCATCGGGGGTGGGAGTGAGTTTAGTGGTAATATAAAGTTTTTCTCGAGAAACTAAGGTTTGTTGTTGTAAAAAATTGCCCAAAAATTGTTCACTTTTGCCGTATCCTCTGGCCGTTTCGAGATGATTGATACCTAAAGAAATAGCCCTTTCTAACGTCTCATAAAATCCTGACTCTGAGGAAAGACAGCGCATAGTTCCCAGAGAAAAGATAGACAAATCTAAGTTTGTTTTACCAAAACGCCGATACCGCATTGTTATTTCAAATTTTAAATTCTAAATTCTTATTGTTCATCATTTTTTTCAAGTTTTCCCCGTTTAATCAACTCATCAGGACTTAACTTATCCAAAAAATTACGAAACGCTTGACGTTCTTCTTCGTCGGCTTCCCTATCAACAGGAATAGACGCATCAGCAATCACTTCTTCCATCACCCAGATAGGACTATTAGTCCGCAACGCGATAGAAATAGCATCACTGGGACGACAATCAATTTCTTTTTTTGTTTTTCCTTGTCTCATGCAAAGGACAGCATAAAAAGTATTATCTTGTAGAGAATGAATAATAATTTTCTCCAACAACAGTCCCCAAGCTTCAAATAAATTAGCGATTAAATCATGGGTTAAAGGACGAGGGGGTTTTTGATTTTCTATAGCCCCAATAATAGATTTTGCTTGGTCTTGTCCAATATAAATGGGGAGGGCCCGACGTTCAGAACCATCTTTTAATAATACAATGGGACTGCGAGTTACAGCATCTAAAGCTATTCCTGCCACTTTCATTTCAATCATTGATCTATTCTCTCCAGTATTTTGAAACAAAGATTATGGTTGTTGTGTAAACCGACCATTGAGCCTATCTTAATTACTTTATCTTTAATCAATTAAATAAGTCGAGCAATGGGCTATACTCACAGTATGCCCTAAAATAGAGATAAGATTCTTGTCTAGAACATAGGGGAGATGTGTTTTTAGGAAAGCTTAGTTAATGTTTACTGGTTTAATTCAAGGTCTTGGCGTTATCCGTCCCCTCGAATCTGATCGCTTTACCCTTTCGATTCCCGAGAGCTATTCCTCCTCTATTTTATCAGATTTGGCCCTGGGGGATAGTGTGGCCGTTGATGGGGTGTGTTTAACAGTCGAAGAAATGGTCACCGATGGGTTTGTGGCCACTGCTTCCCCAGAAACCCTAAAACGCACCACCTTAACTCAAAAAATTGCCACTGCTAGTTATGTTAACTTAGAACCCTCTTTACGAGTCGGGGGTAAACTAGGGGGTCATTTTGTGACGGGCCATGTGGATGGGTTGGGATGTTTGCAAGAGGTGATGATGACGGATAAAGCTTGGGAAATGACGTTTTGTCCTCCCCCATCCCGAAGCGAACAATGGCAGTATTATATCCAACCCTATCTTATTTCTAAAGGGAGTGTAGCGGTCAATGGTATTAGTTTGACTGTAGCAGAATGCGATGGAGAGGGAACGTGGTTTAAAGTAGCAGTCATTCCCCATACTTATAGTGAAACCAATCTGTGTTATTTGAAAACAGGAGATTGGGTGAATATTGAGGGAGATATTTTAGGAAAATATGTGGCAAAATTACTCGGAAAAAACCTAAATCCTGAAGAATCTTCTACTGAAATTAATTTAACTTTTTTAACTGAAAATGGTTATTTATAACCATTTTACTTTGAAGAGTTTCTAACATTGGTTATTCCGAGGAACAAGAAATCTCTGTAACCTTTGCCCTCCCCATCGGCATTTTAGGGGTAAGGTTGATCTTTTCCCTCCAAGTCTCCCCCTGCTTCCTCTGCTCCCCCTGCTCCCCCCGCTTCCCCTACCCTCCCCGAAGGGTTAAGATTCAGCAAAACGATACAATAGCCAACCCCCCATTCCTAGGCCCAGAATATTAGGCAACCAACCCGCTAATACTGGGGAAATTAAGCCCATTAGCCCCAAACTTCCAATCAGAAAGCCTAACAAATAATAACTAAAAATAATTACCACACTTAAGCCAAAACCCGTCGCCCGACTCATCTGTTGAGGGGTTGAACCCAAGGCGGAACCAATGACTCCAAACACGACACAAATAAAGGGAAAGGCCAATTTTTGTTGAATTCTCACCTTAAACGTGCGTAACTTTTTATCATCTCCCATCATCTTTAAAATTTTCATATATTGCCTCGCTTGAATAATATTCATTTCGTAGGGATCACGGCCTTGTAGGGCAAATTCAAAGGCAGCTTTCGTTAAGGGTAATTGCCGATGTTCAAAGGGATAAGCCTCTTTATAAGAGGCATCGGGGGCTAATTGATAAATGGTTCCGTTGAAAAAGTCCCAAGTTTCTTCCTGTCCATTCCAGGTGGCTGAGTCTGACACCACAATGCGATTTAATCGTTCTTCTAACCATTCTAAAACCGTTAAGGTTTTAAGACTTTGACCATCAAATTGTTCGGCAAAAAATAGATGTTTTAACCGCTTTTCTTTGTCTCCATTGGGTAAGACCACCTGTTCATAATCAGGGTAAAAAATGTCTTTATTTTGCCAATAGGGATGTTCTTCTTGTAAATACTCCACTAAAATGGCTGTAGCCCGATAATTAGCCGCTGGAACCACTAATTCACTGACCAAAAACGTCACCCCTGTCACCACCAAACTCATCACCACCGCCGGAATAATCAGACGATACAAACTGACTCCACATACCCGAAACGCAATTAACTCGCTGTCACTACTCAAGCGTCCATAGGTTAATAAGGTGCTTAGCATCACAGAAATGGGCAAAGCATAGGCCGTAAACTCTGGCACCTTTAACAGTAGGATTTCTGACGCTTGTATTAAAGGCAAATTAGCATCTACGACTTTATCTGCTAAGTCTGATAGATAACCAATGGCTACCCCCAACACAGACACTAAACCCACAGAAAACAGTAACGGAGCAATTAATTGTGAGGCAATATAGCGATCCATCAGGGATAAAGACCAACGACCCCACCGCAATTTGAGAAAGCGACCGAAGTAGTTATTGACTTTCATGGGCATGGGTTTTCGGGGCATCATTCATAATCTTACTGACGGATCGGGAAAAAGTGAGTTTCACAAGTTGTTTAGTCAACTTAACCATTAGATTTTTCCGCTTTTTTGCGTTACAATTTGTAACAATGGTAACCTCTTTTAGATTGTAATTATAATGGTAACGAAAACGGTTCTGATTACTGGCGCGTCTTCAGGTATTGGACAAGCATTTGCTGAAGAATTAGCTACTCGTGACACCCATCTCATTTTAGTTGCCCGCTCTCAAGATAAACTATATAGATTAGCTAAACAGTTACAGGAGAAGACATCGAGCGATGTTGAGGTCATTGTACAGGATTTGACCGAATCCCAGGCGGGTCAAAAGGTCTATGATTGGGTTGAAGATAAGGGCTTAGCGGTGGATTTGTTGATTAATAACGCTGGTTTTGGGGATTATGGCCCGTTTGCGGAACGGGACTTATCTCGACAGTTAGAAATGATTCAACTGAATGTGACGGTTTTGGTGGAGTTAACTCACTTATTTTTATCTCCGATGCAGCAACGGGGAGAGGGTAGTATTATTAATGTGGCTTCTATCGCTGGTTTTCAAGCGTTACCCTATTTATCAACTTATGCAGCCACTAAAGCCTTTGTTTTGAGCTTTACAGAAGCATTGTGGGCAGAAAATAAGGATAAAGGGATCAACTTTTTAGCGTTATGTCCTGGACCGACGGAATCAAACTTCTTTGAAGCCGCCCAGTTTCCTCAAAGTTTTGAGAATAAGAATAATGGTAGTTTAACCTCAGCCGAAACTGTGGTTAAAGACGCACTTAATGCTTTGGATAATTGTAAATCCAACGTAGTAACTGGGGGAATGACCAACAATCTTATTGTTAATGCGTCTCGCTTTTTCCCTCGAGAATTCTTACTCAGTGCAGTGGAGAAACAATTCAGCCCAAAGTAAGTTTAGAGCAATGCTGTACATTCTAAAATTAACTTTTGATTGATTAAAGCATGGGGTTGAACTTCTAAAGCTCTCCGGAAAGCAGCGATCGCGTCTCGATAGTTTCCTAATGCTAATAAACAGAGTCCTAAACCATGTAAAGCCCCAAAATGATAGGGAACCAATTGAATAACTTTTTGGCAATCTTGTTTAGATTGTTGGTATTTTTCTTGGGAAAAATAAAGGACAGCCCTTCGGTTCCAAGCTTCAGCAAAATCGGGATAGTTCTTGATGGTTTCTGTTAAAATTTCTTCAGCTTTTTGAGCATTTCCTATCTCTAAAAAAAACTGCGATCGCTTTAATAATTCCCGTCCCACTTCTCCTTTTTGAGCAAACCAGAGTTGCCACAGTTGAGCAGTAGCCCTTTGTCGGGCTACTTCATCCGTCTTTTTTAAGTCTTGTAATAACTGAGTAATTTTTGAAGACTTCACAATAATACTTTAGGGATGATTTAGTGTCGTTTATCGTTCAATCAATCGATTTATGATTGGTTATCCGTTTGATTATCTGATTCTACATTAGGAATATAATCGGGTTTTTCTGCATTTTCCCAGCCAGCAGGACGCTTTGAATTATACCAAGCAATGGAACCAATGGTGACAGCAGCGACGAAACCCACCACATAGACGATAACAAAATAGGTAGGGAATTGACCGGCAGTTGCTAATAACAAGTTCATTTTTTTAGTTTCTTTTATGGAGTTTCCTCTATTTTACCAAAGATTGTCATCCGCTTCAAAATACAAGACGTGATAATTATTTTGTGGTTAAATTTGACAGTTATCCAATTGACGAATTAATACAGTTAACCATCCTGTAAACCCCCAAAACTCCATTCCCAACATAGGTAAATGACCTTGAGGGGCCCAAAGATTAAAATTGAGGTCTTTGTAAGATAACCAATTCTTATGTTGTTTCCAGCCTACTTTTTGGGCAAAATCACGCCAAATTTTAGCATCATAATTTTGGTTTCCTCCTAGCTGTTGATAGAGTTTTTTCTGGACTGAAAAGCCAAAATGTCCATTACTTCCTTCGTGCCACAGTTGATTAATAATTTCCAATTCTTGACAGGGTAAATTCTCAACATGATGTTGATCAAGCCATCCTGCTTTTTCGCGGTTCGTTATTTTTAAAATAATTTTTGCTGTTTCTTGGTCTGCTTCTTTTAACTTCCCTGTACTCAAAAATTCTTCTAAGTTTTTATAATTGACTCTTGAATGGGAAATTGAAGCTATTTTTGAAACATTCTGGGCTGTTTTTGTGTCTTTTGGAGATTTTGGCGTTGTATCTTTTAGTGAAGAAGAACGAGAAACTGTCGCTGTTGCTAACTGCTCTTTTCTAGCAGCATTGAGCATAACTTGTCGAGAGTTTCTCAGAGTACGTTGTCGAGCGATAGTTACTTTTTTTTCGGTCAAGAGTTTGAGCCATTCTTGGATCGACTGAGGCCGTTTTTCCGAACGTAATTCCATCCCTTGGAGAATAGCAACATTAACAGTATCACTGATGTTAGGATTATGCTGTTGTGGAGGAATAAGAGTAGCCCCCTGTTGACGAAAAGGGGAAGGGAAGGGCAACTGTAAGGTGAGAACATAGTATAAAGTGGCTGCTAAAGCATAAACATCTGTATAAGCTCCTCGTTTAGCGGTTAATTCATATTGTTCTAAAGGAGCAAAAGATTCAGTGCGAGAATTAGTATGGGTTTGAATTTTATCTTGTACAAATTCCCTCGCTAACCCAAAGTCAATTAAAATGGCTTGCATATCTCGTTTACGCAACATAATATTACCCGGTTTAACGTCGCGATGAATAAATCCTTGTTCATGAATATAGGTTAAAGCTGAGCCAATTTGCTGAATATAGTTGAGTGCTTCTTCTTCAGTGATCCCATTTTTATAATTAACATATTGTCTAATGGTTCCCCCTGCAACATAATCCATGACCATGCACCAAAGTTGTCCTTCTTGGCAGACACTATGGACTTTAATTACATGGGGATGGTTACATTTTGCTAGACAAAAAGCTTCTTGAATAAACCGTTCTTGATGTTTACTAAAATCCGGTTCATTTTGAATAATAGCGTTGAGGGTTTTAATGGCAACTGGATGACCTTGAGGATATTCTGTTGCATGATAGGTGATACCTGACCCTCCATATCCTAAAACTTTCTTAATTTCATAGCGACCATTTTGTAATCTTGTGCCAGGTTTCCAGTTACTCATAATAGGTTTTAATACGTAGATAAAGAGAACAAATAATTAGGTCAAATGTTTATCAGAATTATTAGTTAGATAACTATGATTAGTATTCCCAAAATGATCTCAAAATCTTCATCTAGTCCACAGGGAAGAGTAGGGAGTGATAAGGTAACGGGGTGTGTGGGGAGTGATAAGGTGATGGAGTGACGGGGGGAATATATATCCATGATTTCTCCCAGTCTCCCCCTCTCCCTCTGCTCCCCGCTCCCCCTGCTCCCCCTAGCTAAACAGCGTCAAGTTAACCCATACCCATGATTTCGTAACCAGCGTCGACATAAATCACTTGACCGGTAATACCACTGGCTAAGTCACTTGATAAAAAAGCGGCCGTATTACCTACCTCTAACTGGGTTACAGTGCGTTTTAGGGGAGCAACCTCTTCCACATGACGAATCATATCTAAAATGCCTCCCACCGCAGAAGACGCTAAAGTACGAATCGGTCCGGCAGAAATAGCATTAACCCGAATATTATTGGGGCCAAGTTCAGACGCTAAATAGCGGACACTCATTTCTAGGCCAGCTTTAGCCACCCCCATTAAATTGTAGTTAGGAACGACTTTCACTCCTCCCAAATAGGTTAAAGTGACAATGCTCCCTCCTTCTGTCATTAAGGGTTGAGCGTATTTAGCCATATTACCCAGAGAAAAGGTACTAATTTCGAGGGACTGATTAAACGCTTCACGAGGAATGGCACTAAAGTCACCCCCTAACCCCTCTTTATCCGCAAAGGCCAAACAGTGGATCAAAATATCGAGTTTTCCCCAAGTATCGGCAACGGCCTTGAAGGTTTCTTCCACCTGTGCTTCATTTTGGACGTTACAAGGCACAATAATCGAAGGATTGATGGGTTCAACCACATCACGGACTTTCTTCTCAAAACGCCCTTTGTCGTCCGGTAAATAGGTAACAGCTAAATTAGCCCCGGCCTTATGGAGTTGTTGAGCAATTCCCCAAGCAATGGAGCGATTATTGGCAATTCCCGTAACCAGCGCGTTCTTTCCAGTTAAATCTAACATAATTATTTTGAGAAATGGGCAAAGTTTCTGCCGAGTTAAGCCCCATTTTTGCATAATGGTGGCTATAATCAGGGACAGAACCAGGGATAAATGATCCCAATAGAATTATTGTGAAGCAAAATGTAGCAAAAACCTTTGAAGATACGTTAAAGTGTTGTTTTCATCAGGGACTCACAATTGTCTTTCTCAGAGTCGGTCCCCTTGTTTTTTCGGTGTTGTATTAAAGTGTAATGGAATTGTCTGTACCACAAGATAAACCTTTAGCTGCTGTGTTCCGTCGTATTGGTGGCGGTGCTTATCCCCCTGTTGTTGAAGCCTTTGATCGGGGGAAAACAATCTTTTTTCCGGGTGATCCGGCGGAAAGGGTCTATTTCTTACTCAAAGGCGCGGTTAAACTGTCTCGGGTTTACGAAGCAGGGGAAGAAATTACGGTGGCCTTATTGAGAGAAAATAGTGTCTTTGGGGTGCTGTCTTTGATTACGGGACAACGCTCTGATCGGTTTTACCATGCGGTGGCCTTTACCCCGGTAGAGTTGCTGTCGTCCCCCATCGAACAAGTGGAACAAGCTCTGAAAAATCACCCCGATTTGTCTATTTTAATGCTTCAGGGTCTATCCTCACGGATTTTACAAACGGAAATGATGATCGAAACCCTAGCACATCGGGATATGGGTTCCCGTTTGGTCAGTTTTCTGTTAATTTTATGTCGGGACTTTGGGGTACCGACTCCTGAAGGGATTCGGATTGATTTAAAATTGTCCCATCAAGCGATCGCTGAGGCCATTGGTTCAACCCGTGTGACGGTGACTCGTCTTTTGGGAGATTTGCGCCAAGAAGAAATGATTTCTATTCATAAGAAAAAAATTACGGTTCATAATCCGGTTGCCCTTTCTCAGCAATTTGCCTAACGTTGTTGTTAACCTGAAAAGCGAATGACCAGTGCTTATATCCTAATTGCATCGATCCTCATTTTAGGAGGCTTAATCGCAGCATTGGGCGATCGCTTAGGTAGTAAAGTCGGCAAAAAAAGACTGACCATCGGTAATTTACGCCCTAAACAAACGGCCGTAGTGGTAACAGTCTTCACAGGAACCTTAATTGCAGCCTTAACTTTTGGGATTTTACTAGCTTTTAGTAAATCCCTACGAGAAGGGCTTTTTCAATTGGATGAAATTCAAAAACAATTACGTATTGCTAAGGCGGATTTAGAGGAGGTCGGTAATGATAAGGAGGAGATTGAAAAGGAACTAAAACAAACCAAAGAAGAGCAAAAAAATGTTGAAAAAAAGTTACAATCTACCAACGACAATTTTAATCAAGCAAAAGAACAACTTAAATCAGTTTCTAGTCAAGCAGTGCAATTAAAAGCCGATATTCAAACCCTACTTAATGAAAGGAAAGAACTTCGACAAAATAAAATTGAACTAGATGCAGAAATCCAACAACTTAAACAAGAAGTGAGTCAAAGAGATGAAGAATTGACTAAAGGTAAGGCTCAAATTGCCGAACAAACTCGCATTTTAAATGAACGACAAAAACGCCTTCAAAGTTTAGAACAACAACAAAGTACCCTGCAAGCAGAAATTGAGAGAAGAGATGCTGAAATCACCCAACTTGATCAGTCCATCAAGGAAAAAGATACGGTTCTCAAAGAAAGAGAATTTCAGTTACAACAGTTAGAAAGGGAATCTAATTATTTACAAAGACAAGTCGAACTGCTAGAACAATATTATCAAACTTATCAAGAGTTACGAGAGAGAAAAATTGCCATTGTTAGAGGACAAGTATTATCCATTGGTGCCGTGCGCTTGGTAGTTCCAAAAGCAGGAACTGAAGTGGTTGATGAACTGCTAAGAAAAGCGAATCGAACGGCTATTGAATTAGTGGGCAAACAAGAGATTAAACCCAATGAAAGAGTGGTTAAAATTACTCAAGGACAGGTTCAACAATTGGTACAAAAGTTACAAGATGGACAAGAATATGTGGTCAGAATTATTGCCGCCGGCAACTATGTTCAAGGAGAAAAAGAAGTAAGAGTTTTTGCTGATATTGCCTTGAATCAAAGGATTTTTAGCGAAGGAGAAACTATCGCTATTATCTCTATGGACTCTTTAGAATTAACGGATCAAATTATCCAAGAAAGGTTAGATTTATTACTCTCTGCTACCCAATTTCGCGCCCGTCGTTCTGGCGTTTTAGGAGGAATTCAAGTGGGAGATGGAAGACTCAAAACTATAGTAGATTTTATAGAAGAAATTAAACAATCTGAGGAAGGATTAGATGAATTAAGAGCAGTTGCTATGAACGATACGAAAACAATTGGCCCCCTTGAGTTACAATTATTAGGGATTAGAGATGGAGAAATTATTGCAGAAACTGAACTAGAATTATGAGTCAGAAAACATCATCAAACATATTAGGATTTGATCCAGGAAGGGATAAATGTGGAGTAGCTGTCACTGACCAAAAAGGTAATCCCTGTTACCACGAGGTCATCGAATCTTCTCAAGCCATTTTAACCATTAATACTCTCATTCAACAATTTTCTATTCATCGGTTAGTGATGGGAAATCAAACCACCTCTAAACAGTGGAAAAAACGCTTAGAAAACGAGTTATTATTGTCTATTCCCATTGAACTTATAGACGAACGAAATAGTACCCTAGAAGCGCGCGATCGCTATTGGGAAATGTATCCCCCTCAAGGTTTAATGCGTCTCCTTCCCCAAGGAATGCGCAACCCTCCTCGTCCTATCGATGATATTGTTGCTATTTTATTAATTGAACGATATTGTAATAGTATTAAATGAGGAAAAAACAAATGACTTTACCGAAAATTATTAATCAATTTCTCAAAAATCCTTCTCATTTACCCAAGAACGTTATTTGGCGTTTTCCGAAAAAAATATCCAATCAAAAACATATTTTTGTTTTAGGTGCGCCAAGAAGTGGCACAACTTTAGCTAAATTAATTTTAACATCTCATCCTTATTTAGTTGGACCAGGCTACGAAACGGCATTTTTTACCTATCATGATATTTTTAGTTTTAAACATAAGGGAATTAAACCACAAGAAATGACTGAAATGAGGCAAAAATGTCATGATATTGTCGAGTTTTTTGATTTGTTTACCCATAATATTTTGAGTAACTATCCAGAGGCTAAATATTATGTAGAAAAAACCCCTCAGCACGTTTTACAATTAGGATTTTTAACTAAATATTTTCCTAATTCTAAATTTATTCACATGGTACGGGATGGAAGGGATGCTTATTGTTCGGCAAAATATCATAAGAATGTTGTTCAAGGAAGTGATGTTAAACGCTATGCAAAATATTGGCGAAAATGTCTTAGGAGTAGAATAAAATCAGGGAAAAAAGATAACATTTTAGACGTTAAATATGAAGCTTTAGCCTCCACTCCAGAAACAACTATTAAAGCAATGATGTCTTTTATCGGAGAAACCTATCATCCTCAACAGTTAGAACCTGGTAAATACTCTAATAATGCTATCACAAACATTAAAACCCCTGTGTTTGCCAAACTTTCTTCTAATATTAATAATTCCAGTATTCAACGTTACAAAAAAGAACTTTTACCGCAAGAAATTGAATTATTTAACAATATTGCTGGTCAAGAATTAGGTCATTTTGGATACGAGGTTTGATCTATTTATTTAAACCTAAACCCCGTCGTTAACGGCGGGGTCTTATAAAGGTTAAAATTCTAAATTTGCCCTAAAACTCTACGACAACTCGTAGGATCATCGCAGAAAAAACCATCAACTCCAATGTTAATTAATTTTTCAATTTCTTCTGTAATTGTTTGTACTGTTTCGTCTATATTTAAAGTTAAATACTCTTCTTCTGGACGTAATGTATAA
>JASJBX010000117.1 GCA_030066295.1 Crocosphaera sp. | reverse complement strand
AACTATACCGCTACGCGAAAGTTAAAAGGCAAAAGTCAAAAGTTCCTTAACGAAGTTCCGGCTCTAGCGAACAAAAGTAGGCCAGAAAAGAGTTTCAGAGTTTGCCAATGTCAAACACCAAAATGCGTAGTGCTATACTTAATAATTTATTTTCTGTCTTTTGTTGCTGAGTTTTCCTGTACTGGTGCAAGATGTCAGTTTAAGGCATTTAATCATTACACAGATTAATGTTTGCTTTTGCGGGTTAACCAACCCATTCCCCCTAAAGCCACTAAACCAATGATGGCCGAAGGTTCAGGAACCGATTGAGCCGGCTGAGCGGCGTTAGCAGGGGCAGCAGTAGACCACCAACCCCCCCAGCCACCACCACCAGTACCGGAACTGCCACTACCCCCTCCCATATCAATTTCGGTATTATCATCGTTATTACTGGGTACGTGGTTATAGAAGCCCAACTCGTCCGCTTCAGTGACGGAGGAAGACCACCAACCCCCCCAACCACCACCACCAGTACCGGAACTGCCACTACCCCCTCCCATATTGTTCTGGAAGTTGTTGGTGTTGTTTAATTGGTCTAAAGCTTGTTGTGGATTGTCTAAAAACAGGGCGAAGGCTTGTCTAATTTTATCTTCCCAAACCAGACGGTCTTGTTCGGTGGCTTCTTGTAAAACCTTATGTAATTTCTTAATCTCAACGGAATTGGCATCTTGTAACAAATTAGACAGGGTTATATTGTCTTGATTGAGCCATCCGGGGACTCTGGTGGTGACATCCCTCAGATCCTCAGACAAGAGTTGCAGTTGATTATCTTGACCATAAATTAGGTTCCAAATAGCCTGATCGGTGTTGGCGATTTGCTGTTCAGGGGTAAGACCAGTCCCTCCATTGTTGAGATTAGCTTGGAGGGTAAGTAGTTCTTGGATGATTTGTGGATCAATATCTTTATACAATTCCCATAATTCTGCTTCTAAGTCGGCTTGAATGCTGTCTTCTCCTGGGTTGTATATGACCCAATCGGCTGCTGCTGCACCTAGCACCGTTTGGTGATTGTTTTTTAATGCCAATTGAAACGCATTCCAATCCATTCCCACGTCTTCCATTAAGGTTTTCGCCTGTTCCACTAAATCCCAACCGATTACATCAAAGGTTTGTCGCTCAAGACTAGAAATAGAGAGGCTTTGACCCATCCCTAAGGCCGGATTCATAATCCCCAAAGGAGATAGGAGATCATTTTTCCAGTGACTGTTTTGGAAGCCATCACCCCCCACAGAGGTTCCTGTGGAAAAGAAGGCAATGTTTCCTTGCTCGTTGGTAACTTTGGTATTTCCACCATCAAAGGACAGGTATTTTTGGGTCCCTGAGGTTAAATCCAGAACCACTCCCTCGACATTGGCACTGGTATCAGAATGAACATAGGTATTCAAAGGGGTCACATAGTCAATGTCTGTATCCTGAAGGGTACCAGTGGCAGAAGCAGCCATATATTCGATGGCATCTCCCCCACTAATAAAGCCTAAAGTGTGACCGATTTCATGACGCACAACAGTCTCAAAATCATAGGCATTGGTACTAATACCATCGCTAGAGTCCATATCCCAGTTGGCGAGACTACTGAAGACGATATCCGCATCGAGTTGAGAATGATTGCCGGCAATCAAACCTAATGCTTTGCCGTTGGCACGGGTTAACCAAATGGTTCGATTATTACTATTACTATTGTCGTCGAGGATAGCATTGCCTTGACTGGAGCTATTCTCGGCCTGAATGGTGTTATCCAGTAAGACATCAAACTTTCTGGTGTCGTCTGTCCTAAATCTTGTGTCTTCTAGGTTTCCTGCCACATAGTCATCAAAGTCCTCTAGATCATCATCCTCAAGGAAGTTTCGGACGGCTGAGATATCTTGACTGGATAAACTATCTTGCCCTAAAGCGGTGAGATAGTCTTGATACCTCACTTTAATCATGCTCGGTTTTGCCCCGGCTAATACCCCAGTGGGTAAGTCATTAGCAAAACTGAAATTAATATTTAAGGTAACCGGATCTTTGAGTTCGCTTTCCCAAACACTAAAACTGGCTTCAATGGCTTGAGCAGTGGTTAGATCGATTTCAGATGAATAAGTGGGGTTAATTTTGAGGGCGTGAGCCGGGGTTGCGGTGGCTGCTGTTCCGGCTAACATGAGGGCGATTTTTCCAACCCATTGTTTAGCTAATTTTTTTCCTGTTGTGGTTCCTCCTATTTTTTCTAGAAGGCTGAAAGCATTTTCCCAGGATGTTTTCAGATTTTTATTTTGAGTTATGGTCATGATGGATAGATAAGAAAGATCAGCAATTATGGATGGAGGAATTCAAATGCAGGATATTAAATTAAAAATATTCTCAACAAAAGTACGATATTTTTTTTATTGTTCGTGATTCATAATATTCAAAAAAATTAATATCAACCTCCTTAGAATTGCTGAAAATATGACATATTATACCCTTCAAATAGAAAAAACACCTGCGGGAATTTTCGGATTTTGGCTCGTCAATTTATGTGAAAATATTGTGGTTTTTACGTAGGGGGTCAACTTTTTTCTTTTTTGCTGCTCCGTGTTTTCCAGATGAAGACCACTTAATAAATATCATTAGGGGTTTGACTTAATAAAGGTTGACTGATGGGCATTACTAATACTTTATCAACCCGATTACCATCCATATCCATTACTTCAAATTTTAAGCCTTTCCAGTTAAAACTATCAGCAGCTTTAGGGATTTTACCTAAATAAGTAATCACAAATCCCCCTAACGTATGAAAATTGCCTTGTTTTTCTCCAGGAATGATTGTCAATCTAAAAACTTTTTTGAACTCATCTACTGCTACGGTTCCATCCATTAACCAAGACCCATCATCTCGACGAACCATAGAAGGAATAACAGTTTCATCAATGCGAGGAAGATCCCCCACAATGGCTTTTAAAATATCATTAATGGTGACTAATCCTTGAATAATGCCGTATTCATCCACGACTAAAGCAATATGATTTCCCGTTTGTTGGAATAATTGTAAGACTTTTAACCCCAAGGTACTATCAGGAACAAATAAGGGTTGTCCTAAGGATGCGGTTAAATCAAACTGTTGACAAGATAAACAATGAGACAATAAATTTGTCACTTGAACAATGCCTAAAACTTCTTCTAAACTCCCTTGACAAACCGGAAAACGAGTATGGGTACTCTGAACAATTTTTTGACGATTCATCTCGGCCGAATCTTCTAAATTTAACCAAACAATTTCGGGACGAGTGGTCATTAATTTACTAACTTTGCGATCGCCTAATTGTAAAACCCTCTCTACCATGTCATGTTCCACTTCTTCAAACATTCCCGCTTCTTTACCCTGTTTCAACATGACTTTGATTTCTTCTTGGGTCACAGGGGGTTCGCTAATGGTGGTGGCAATACCTAACAGGGATAAAATAAAGTCCGTAGAAACCCCTAATAAATTGACGATAGGGGAAACCAAACGAGAAACATATAACAAGGGAACAGCCATCAAGGTTGCAATACCCTCCGGATCACTCAAGGCTAAGCGTTTCGGGACTAACTCCCCAATGACCAAGGAAAGGTAGGTTAAACAGAGAACAACCAGGGTAATGGAAATCCCTTCACTGTGGGCCCTTAAGCCAGGCACACGCTGTAAAATGACCGTTAGATGGGCCGATAGGTTGGCCCCGCCGTAAACCCCTGCTAAAATGCCAATCAGGGTAATGCCAATCTGTACCGTGGATAAAATCTGGTTGGGGTCATTGGCTAATTCTAGAGCAATTTTCGCCCGTCTATCCCCTTGAAGACTCATTTGTTCGAGACGAATTTTCCGAGAGGAAACCAAGGCTATTTCCGACAGGGCAAAAATAGCATTCAATAAAATTAAAAGCAGGATAACCAATAGTTCGCTTGCGATCGCAACCATAAAAACTTGATCTCAGCCTGAGTTCAAGATAGCTGACCACTTCTAGTATCAACCATTCACTCCCCAAAAAACAGGGTCAGCTTCAGTTAAATTTTTATGAAGTCCTGACATTTACTTGAAAAAAATGTAACAATAGATACAGAAAAGATTTTAAAACCCCCCAACTTTCTCACCTAATTTGGGAAAAATAGGGGAAAGGCGATCGGAGGAAAATCAATTATGAAACTGTTATTTCGTGGAATCCGCTATAATCATGAGCCTATGGCTGTAGAAACGACTAATACAGAGGTTGAAGTCACATATCGGGGTGTTCATTGGAAAAGCCATCCTTATGCTAAATCTCGTCATGGTGATGGACTGAAAAAGATGACCTATCGCGGTATCCATTATCTCCAAAATTAATTTTTTTTGACTTGCGTTTTCTAGGAAGAGTAGAAATGAAATTTTCAGAACATCGTTTAACAGAGGATTATCAGTCTAATGGGTTAGATATGGGTTGTCAAACCGTAACCCACAGACATCATGCACAAAAATGGCAATACCAATATCCTCGACATCTTAGACCCCATTTTTCTACTTTATGCAAACAAGAAACCATCAGTCATCATCCCCATCACTCTCCAGTAATCATTCATCAGGGGAGTAGGAGTCAAGTTTGTCCGATTTCAACTCAACCGACGGAAACCGTGGCAGTCAATGAAGTGACAAAAATTCACTTACAAAATCTTTGTCGAAATTTAGAACAAAGACTTAAAAAAGCTCAAATGCAAGGAGATGAGGGGTTAATTAGCTTATTAGAAAAAGAATGGCAGGATATTAGTCCATTTTGTGTGATTTAGAGATAAATGAGACTATAGACAAACAGTCTTAAGGCGATCGCGTCCTTGTTTTTTGGCCTTATACAAAGCGTCATCTATCTGATCGAGAAAAGATTTTATCTCTATATCCAAAGAGGGAGTAATCGTTCCTAACCCTAAACTCATAGTGACATAAGGCTTAACATCAGAGGCTTTATGAGGTATTCTAGATTCACGTAGGGAGTCAAGAATTCTTCGAGCCACTTCTTTGGCCCCTTCGTGGGGAGTGTCAGGTAAAATGATAGCGAATTCTTCTCCCCCATAACGAGCAACCAGATCAGCCGGACGAAAGGTGGATTGTGCGAGAATAGCTGCTACTCTCTTCAAGCAGTCATCCCCGCCTAAATGTCCATATTTATCGTTATAGCGTTTAAAGTAATCAATATCTCCCAAAATAAGCGATAGAGGTTTTTTCTCTCGGTTCAACCGTTGCCATTCTTGTTCTAAGGTTTCATCGAAGCAGCGACGGTTGGCGACTTCTGTTAATCCATCCATATTGGCTAAACGATATAATTTTCGGTTGAGTTCATATAATTCTCGATTCATTTTTTGTAGGGATGCTTCATATCTTTGTTGTTGTTCATTGGCTCTTTTTTTATCAGTTACGTCTGTTTGTACTCCAATATAATAAATGATATTTTCTGATTCATCTTTAATGGGAGATAAGGACATTTCGTTCCAAAATAAGGAACCATCTTTACGATAGTTTCTCAGGGTAACATTGCAAGATTGGCCTTGTTGAAGACAATGACGGATCTCTTCGAGTTGTGGTTGTTGGCGATCGTTTCCTTGCAAAAAACGACAATTCTTTCCAGCCACTTCTTCAAAAGAATATCCTGTCATGATTTCAAACCCTGGATTAACATAAGTAATCGGATAATCGGCTGTGGTTGCATCTGTAATGATAATGCTATTATTAGTGGCTGCGATCGCTTGATATAATAAATGAGATTCCAGGGGTACTTGTTTTTGGAATTGTTCAGAAACTTGCGTTAATTTTAATTTCTTTTCTAAGTTTTTATTGCTGTCTCTTATGTTTTCTATCTTTAGACGAATATCGAGGTAATTTTTGATTCTAACTAATAATTCTTTCTGTTGATAAGGTTTAATGATGTAGTCAATTCCTCCTAACTCTAACGCTTTAATTTTTTTTTCAAAATCATCAAAGTCACTCAGAAAAATAATAGGGATATCAGCCGTTTTTTCTTTTTGTTTAAGTTCTTTGCATACATGATAGCCATCTAATTTATCCAAATCAACGCTCAATAGTATTAAATCAGGAATTTCAGTTTCTACTGCAATTAAAGCCATTTCTCCATCGATTGCTTGTCTCACTTGATAGCTTTCTTCTTCAAGTATTCTAGATAATAACTTTAAACTTTCGATTTGATTTTCAACAATAAGAATATTGGCTTTTGGGGGTGATTTAATCTTCATGATTTATTAATTAATGGTTCAATAATTTCTCTAATTTTACGGTAATTAAAATTGTCAACTAATTCCATCATACCACTGGTGACTGAATAATTATTCTCAGGGATTTGTTGAATTAATTTTTCTAAAATACTCCTATTACCTGCACTCGCGGCCCAGTAAACTTTTTGCAGCCATTCTGAAGACATCATTGTTAAAGCAGAAGGGGTTAATTTTTTAATGATTTTTTCTGTACTTATTAATTCAATCTCTTCATTTTCATAACAGTAATGAACTCCTAAATGATAACTAATTTTCTCTAATATTAATCCGATAGCAAATGGTTTATAAAGACAATCATTACACCACAATTGTAATTTATCAACTTGATTATTTTCAATTTTCCCTGATGCTATTCCGATAATAATTATCTCATCTAGTGATTGACAATTTTTGATACTATTAATTAGTAAATCATTATCTGATAAGAGAAGTTTTGTATCTATAAATATTAAATGTGGATGCCAACTTTGTGATATAGAAAAAGCATTTTTTAGGTCACTGGTTTCCTTTATTTTAAAACCAATGGGTTGTAAAAAATTGATTAATAATTTTCGACTGTAGTCCTGCTCATCAATAACTAGAATACGATAATCTGGTTCATAACTAGCTAAACTTACCACTTTTCCCTTACGATGATTTTGCTTAATTTCTTCGGGTTTAGGGATGATCACTGGTAAATGAAATTGAACAATTGTCCCTCTTCCTAATTGACTTTTTAGGTAAATTTTTCCTCCCATTAAATCAACCAATTTATGAGTAATAGATAATCCTAAACCAACTCCTTTATTTTTACTCGCTCTAAAAAAAGGCTCAAAAACTTTACTATGAATTTCTACAGGAATTCCAGTTCCATTGTCTTCTACCTCAATCCAAAGGTTTTTTTGATCAATAGTATCTATGTTATTATCATTACTATTATTGATAAGCCAAGCCTGATTATCACAGAAGAATCTGATAATAATATGACCCTTATCGGTAAACTGGATAGCATTGTCTATAAGGTTAATTAAAATTTTTCTTATTTTATTTTCATCGATTTTCATATATGGAGAAATTTCTGGATCAATATAATAATTCAATTTTAGTTGTTTCATCTCAGCTTGCTCTTTAAATTTCCTAAAAATAGAAGTTACTAAATTCTCTAAATTAATAACAGTCCACTGGAGGGATACTTGTCCTGATTTTAAGTTAGAAAATTCTAATATCTGATCGAACAGGTTTAATAAATATTGACTATTTGTCTTTATTGTATTAAGACTATGTTTTTGTTCTGCTGTTAAGTTATTATTGTTGTTGAATAAATATAAAAATCCTAACATATTATTCAAGGGAACTCGTAACTCATGATTAATTTTATCTAATATTTGACTTTTCTCTTCATTAGAGTTTTCTAATTGTTCTGTTCTTTTTTTGATGGTTTTCTCCAAATCCTTAGTGGTTTTTATCAAAGCATATGTTCGTTCTGTAATTACTTTTTCTATGTCTTTTTTTTCTGATAAAGTTTTCCATAAATAAATCGTTATCAATGTGGTAATTCCCAATCCCAATAGCAACACAAAAAGGGATTTTATAACAATAATTTTTGGATTAATTTCAGGAATAACAGTAAGAAACCACTCAGTATCAGCCACCGTTAACTGTCTTCGACAAGATAATAAGATTTGACAACTTAAGGGGATAGTAAAAGGAATAGTTGTGGAAGTATTGATTTTTTTCGTGTTGATGTCAAAAGAAAAAATAATACTATTTTCTTCTAAAGTTTTTGTATTAGTAAGATAAAAACTAGGATGAGAAGAAGATAAATGATTTAGCGTCATTTGAATTAAATCTTCAATGCGATAAACTGTATAAACAATTCCTCTAAATTCTTGACGACGTTTTTCAATAGTTTGAGGATAACTTTCTCGACGATAGACCGGGTAATATAACATGAACCCTTGTCCCCCATTAATTAAATCTATGGGTTGACTTGCTGTGATTTCTCCTGTGTCTCTTGCTTTTTCTAAAGGACTATTGAAAACATCATTGGAACTTAATTCTAGTCCAATAACGGATTTATAAATTGGCTGAGGTTCACCATAGGTGACGGGAAAATACTCATTTTTATCATTGAGATTTGTTTGATTTTTACTCCAAATTTCAAAATCACTAAAACCAGAATTTCTCATGTTTTTTTCATATAAAAAACGTTCTTTCTGAGAAATTCTTGGAACCCAAGCCATTCCTAGAATCCCTAAATTTTCATCTAAAAAGTTCCGAGTAAAAAGTTTAAAATCTTGACGAGTTACTTGAGCAGAAGAATCATAAAATGCCCCTAATCCTTGAGTAATATTAATATACTCTTTAATGTGTTCTTGTAGATGTTCAACGAGATGATCTCCTTGTTTTTCAAAATTTGTCTTGACTTTATAAACTTCTGAAGACCAATGGATTAAAGCAACAATAAGTGACAGTCCACCCCCCATGAAAACACTAATCACAAGAGGAAGATAGAGAGATAAAAAACGGGAGGAAAATGGAGATTTCATTATAAGAAACTACCAACCTAAAAAGTGCAGGTACGAGAAAAGCCGAGTGTAATAACTCGAATTTTATATCTAAAAATAAGTAGTAATTGGGGCTATTGTATAGGCTAACTTAGAGGGATGATTATAGTTTCAGTAAACTTACGGATTTCTGATGATCTTTGCTTACATAAGCATACATAATTGTACTGATTAATCTAGGGACTATAGTCTCTAATACTGATAATGTTTAACGCCTACTCAACCATTTGGGCAAGGGATCACAAGGATTTTTTCCATTCTGCTTCTAGTTTATTTGTATCCCCCTTGTTTGTAAAGTTTTTTTATATTATATTAAAGCTATCAACTTAGATTTAAAAAAGTACATAAGAGGATTTTTTATGCCCTATACTACAGAAGAAGGCGGACGCTTAAACAACTTTGCAGTAGAGCCTAAAATTTATGAAGCCCAGCCGCCTAGTGCTTCTCAACAACGTAATTACATTATTATGGGAGTTGGGGCTGCATTGTTAGTCGGTGGCTTACTCACTGTTGCTGTTTATGCTTCGTCTAATGCTGGTGTTAGTTAAACTATTTGTCAAAACCTAGATATAGTGACATAGGGGTCAACCATGGTTGACCCCTACTTGTTTAACTTTAACGATGTTGTCTCTTAGAAGAATTTTGGTTGATGGCGAATCAGATTAAGAAACTCTTCACGGGTTTTTTGTTCTTCGTCAAACTGGCCAATCATAGCACTGGTAACCGTCCAAGATCCCGGTTTTTGAACCCCTCGCATCACCATACACATATGACTTGCTTCCATCACCACGGCTACCCCACGAGGTTCTAGAATTTCTTGGATCGCTTCAGCAATCTGACGAGTGAGACGTTCTTGTACCTGTAAACGACGGGAATACATCTCAACGATACGGGCTAACTTGCTCAAACCAACTACTTTCTGGTTGGGAATATAAGCCACGTGAGCTTGTCCCATGAAAGGTAACATATGATGTTCACAGAGACTAAAGAAGTTGATGTCTCGTACTAAGACCATCTCGTTATGTCCCTCGTCAAAAATGGCTCCATTCACCAACTCCTCTAGGGATTGATTATAGCCTTGAGTCAGGAATTTCATGGCTTCTGCCACCCGTTTTGGGGTTTTGAGTAACCCTTCACGCTCAGGATCTTCTCCCACTGCCTGTAACATGGTATAGACCGCTTCTTTCATTTTCTCGGTGCTTTCATCAGAAGTGGGCTGAATTTTAGCCTGTTGTCCATCGTGGGTGTTGCGATCCGGTCTACTGGCTACCCGTTCTACTAAATTGGGGTTAAGTAGATTGGAACCATTAGACTGACGAAAGTTGGAGCCGTTGGTGGAAGCTATTGTCATAGTAATAAAAAACGCTGATCTTGGGATTAAAGGGTTCCAGCACTCGGTAAAATGGTCAAGTCTTCAATGACGGCTTCGGCTGGTAGTAAGGCCGCTTGAAGGATGGTTTGCGCCACCAGTTCGGGGGTTAACATGGTACTGCGATCAAAGTCAGCTTGTACGGTGTCTGTGTCCCAGATTGATGTATTAACAGCACCAGGGGAAACAGTCACTACACGAATGCCGTGACTGCGCTCTTCTATTGCTAATACCTTTGAAAAAGACATTAAAGCTGCTTTGCTCACACAATAAGCTCCCCATTCTGGAAAGGCTTGAGTGGCTGCAATGGAAGCAACATTGATGATGGTTCCTTTTTTGCGCTCTCGCATCTGGGGTAAGACCCCTTGTACACATTGAAAGACGCTGGTTAAGTTTAAATTCATAACCTGTTGCCAGTCTGCTAAAGGAGTCTCCCTCAGCAAATTGGTGTAGCCCATTCCCGCGTTATTGACTATAATATCGATGTTGCCAAAATCAGCCACAATGTCCTTAATCATCGCTGGTATTTTGGTTAACTCACTTAAGTCCATAACATAGGGTTTGGCTTTGACTCCTTGTTGGGTACAAGCTTCGGCTACCGTTTCTAGGGCATCTAGAGAACGGCTAACTAAAGCTACGTTGATCCCAGCTTGAGCGAAGGCTAAGGCTGTTTTTTTGCCTATACCACTGCTTGCTCCAGTAATGATGGCGTTTTGTTGACTTGAAGAAGAATCCATGATACACTTTACTTTCTATATTCAAATCCCAACACTCTGGGGTGCCTCGTAGACGGTCGGCAGGGTTTCGGTTTAGTGTCGATTCGCAGAACCTGACACAAGGAAATTATCCCACAGTTTCATCAGAAAATTTCGGAGTTTTCTGAGATGGGTTTCCAGGAGCAAAGCCTGAGTAACATCTACAATGATTCTAAGGATTTGTTACAAAAGTTTACTTAGTCAATTATAACATCCCTTGGTCAATTCTTCACGGGGGATCTCGAAAATCAATGATTTTGTCGATGATCCCCGACATTTGACTATGAGTGAACCACCACAGGTGCTTCTGACTCAATAAAAATACCAATCTGACGGAATTTTTCGTAACGTAGGGTTTTGCGTTCTTCTGGATTCAAATTGGATAGTTCTTCTAAGTGGTTGATCAAGGTGTCTTTGAGAATTGAAGCTGCTTCTAAGGGGTTGGTGTGGGCTGCTCCTGGTGGCTCTGGGATAATGGCATCAATGATTCCGAGTCCCTTGAGGTCATTAGCCGTAATTTTGAGGGCATCGGCAGCTTGAGGGGATTTTTTGGCATCTTTCCAAAGGATGGCGGCACAAGCTTCAGGAGTCGCCACTGTATAGACCGAATGCTCGAGCATCAGCAGTTTATCTCCTACCCCGATCCCCAAAGCACCCCCCGATCCTCCTTCTCCTATAACAGTGCAAATAATTGGCACATCAAAACTAAACATTTGACGGAGGTTAAACGCGATCGCTTCCCCTTGTCCCAGTTTTTCGGCTTCCACCCCGGCCCAAGCCCCAGGGGTATCAATAAAGGTCAAAATAGGCATAGAAAACTGGTTTGCGTGTTCCATCAAACGAATCGCTTTGCGATAGCCTCCCGGTGCTGGCATTCCGAAGTTTCTGGCCACATTATCCTTAGTATCTCGTCCTTTTTGATGGCCGAGAATCACCACAGGGCGGCCGCCTAAACGGGCTACGCCTCCCACTAAAGCCGGGTCATCATAACCACCGCGATCGCCGTGTAACTCAAACCATTCATCGGCAATAGATTGAATATAATCCAAGGTACTAGGACGACGGGGATGACGCGCTAATTGTAAACGTTGAGAAGGGGTTAAACTGCTAAAAATTTCTTGCCTGAGATTTTGCGCCCGACTTTCCAACTGGGCGATTTGTTCAGAAACGTCAACATTATTCTCATCAGCTAATTGCCGAATTTGTTCGATGCGAGCTTCTAGTTCCCATAGTGGTTTTTCAAAGTCTAGTAAGAAGGTGCGGCGTTCGTTTTTGCTCATCAGATTCTATCAAAATGTGAATTATTTTGAGTTGAGGGCAGTTTTCACATAGGATCTCTGCTGGCCATTTTATCAGATAAGGGAGCTTTTCGGGTGGTGGAAACAGGGGAAAGCAGCGCAGCGAAGCCTTCAAGCAATATCGTATAGAGTTTTGCTCTGATCTAGCTCCTGAGTGCAATAGTGGTGACATTACCTTGTACAATAGAAGGCAAGTCTAAAAAAAATATAAAAAATTCTTTCACATGGCTTCCAATGTCTTAGGTCCGCAAAGTCTTCAGTTATTGTTATCTATACTTTTGCCGAGAGGTTGTCGTTTATCGGTAGTATCAGATAATACCTATCGCATTAACTGTCCCGACTATGAAAGCGCCCATACTGTATGGGAAAATCGCATTAATTGTATTTATCCTCTTCTTGGTGCAGGAGAAGTGGTTGAAGTGGTTGCTTCTGATTATTATGCTAGAAGTTATCCGAAACCTTCTTAGGTAAATCTTCTGTTCAAAAATTCATGTTAACTTTTAAAGGGGTTGAGAAGTAAGGATCATTCTCGACTCCAATTTTTGATTTTTGAAACTCTTAGATATGATTAACTATGAAATTCGAGCAAAATACTTTTAAAAAATGGGCGAATTTATTAGCCATTTTAGCTGCTTTCTTTACTAACATTTTGGCGAATATTTACCCTATTAATGATTTAACCATTGGAGAAATTTCTAATACTTTTTTTCAGGACGTTTTGATCACGCCGGCTAGTTATGCTTTTGCTATTTGGGGATTGATTTATTTAGGATTAATCAGTTTGGCAATTTATCAAGTCTTACCCCAAAATGGAAAAAGTTCTTATGTACAAAAAATAGATTATTACTTAGTAATTAGTAGTTTAGCACAAATTGTTTGGGTGTTTTTGTTTCTGTCTCGTTTTTTCGTTCTTTCCACTTTAGCCATGTTGGCTATTTTAGTACCACTAATTTTACTGTATTTAAAATTAGAAATTTCTTTAACCCCTTTATCGAAACAAGAAAAATATTTAGTTCATTTTCCTATTAGTGTCTATTTTGGATGGATTACCGTGGCAACAATTGTTAATGTTGCATTAGCTTTATATTGGATTCAATGGAATGGTTTTGGCATTTCTCCGATTACTTGGACTGTTATCATGATTATCATTGCAGTTGTCATTGGTATTTTAGTCAGAATCTCTAGAAAAGATAGGGTGTATTGTGGTGTCCTAGTTTGGGCCTTAATTGCGATTACAATACGTCATTTAGATAGGTTACCCATTGCAATCATTGCTGGGGTATGTGCGGCCATATTGGGAGTAATGATGCTGCTTCCTAATCAACCTATTGTTCTCTCTAATTCTAGAAGATAAGAGGAGTCCCAGAACAGGATTTGCTCTGAGTTATGATGATTGGATTAAATTGCTAATAAAGGAGCAGCATTAAGTAACTTTTGGGTGTAAGAATGTCTGGGTTCTTTAAAAATACTTTCAGTTTCTCCAATTTCTACTATTTTACCTTGATTCATCACCGCAATGCGATGACAGAAAAATCGCGCTACCCAAAGATCATGGGTGATGAATAAATAGGTTAACTCAAATTCATTTTTTAAATCAGACATCAACTCTAAAACTCTGGCTTGCACACTGGCATCTAACATACTTACAGGTTCGTCACAAATGACTAATTTAGGTTTAGTAATTAATGCCCTAGCAATGGCTACTCGCTGTTGTTGTCCCCCTGATAATTCTTTAGGATAACGATCATAATAGTCTTCGACGGGGGTTAATTTTACTCGTTCTAACATTTCATATACTTGTTGTTTCGCTTCTTCTACGGTGGCTAATTGATGAATAAATAAGGGATCGGCAATACTTTTTCCGATGGTCATTAACGGATTTAAACAAGCATTAGGATCTTGAAAAATCATCTGAATTTCACGTCGTTTGAGGCGCATTTTATGTTCAGATAGTTGGGTTAATTCTTCCCCTAAAAAGTTAATGTTTCCTGCTGTGGCTTTTAACAACTGTAAAATGGTCCGAGAGAGGGTACTTTTGCCACAACCAGACTCACCGACTAACCCTAAAATTTCTCCCGAATATAAATCAAAACTAACATCATCTACGGCTTTAATCACTTGTGGTTCTTTGGAAAAAAATTGTTGAAGGAAATTCCCTTCTAAGGTGAAATATTGTTTCAAATGGTTGACAGTTAGTAAGGGGGTGTTAGTGGGTTTATCTTCTTCCCATGTTTCTGTATCAATGGGTTCCTCTTCTTCAACTTGAACGTGCAAAGCTGCTTTTAATAAGGATTTTGTATAATGGTGTTGGGGATGGTGTAAAATGTCTTTCATCGGGCCGATTTCCACGATTTGACCCTCGTTCATTACCGCCAAGCGATCGCAATATTCCCCTACCATTGCTAAGTCATGAGAGATTAATAATAACCCCATGTCATCCTCTTCGCAAAGACGGGTTAATTCTTGCAAAATTTCGGCGGCGACGGTAACATCTAGGGCAGTGGTGGGTTCGTCCGCAATAATCATTTTGGGGTTTAATAATAAGGCCAAGGCCATGGCTACCCGTTGACGCATTCCACCGCTAAACTCATGGGGGTATTGTCCCCAACGGTTGGGGGGAATCTTAACTTTTTCTAGGGTTTTGATGGCGATATTTTTGGCTTCTTTGCGAGATAATTGAGGACGATGGGCTTGTAAGGTTTCGAGACAATGATCGCCAATGGTCATCAAAGGGTCCAGACGAGTCATGGGGTCCTGAAACACTAACCCGACAACTTCACCGCGAAACCGTCTTAACCCTTCGGGGTTTAACTCAAAAATAGATTGACCCTGAAATTCGATTTTTCCTTCAATTTGTGTTAGTTTAGGCAATAAACCCATTGCAGCCTTACCGATGGTGGATTTACCACAACCAGACTCCCCCACTAAGCCGAGTTTTTGCCCTTTTTCCAGGGTAAATGACACCCTATCTACGGCCCAAGTCTGACTCGATGGGTATTGAATACGCAACTCATCAACACAAAATAAAGGTTTATCGTTCATTATTTGAGCTTTTACTAATCGATTATATTATTAGTTGATACTATAGCATTTAAAAGGAACACACAACTAAAGATACAGTAGTTGTGTGCAGGAGAGTGATAATGAAATGTTATCTTTTTAGACATGAAATTAAGTTAATATCTGATTAAGATCATTTTAGAACCATGCTATAACTAAGGTTGTTATTCTTTTTCGCAGTCTATTAAGAATTATAAAAGCGCATAAAACAGAATTCAGTTTTGAGAAGATGTTAAAGTCGCAATAATTACTAAAACAGGTTTTTTGAGCTAAAAAATAGTTAATTTAAGGTATATTTCTGAAAAATATCTCCTCTTACGACCCTAGCTTTTCTATGATTGGTTCCCGAACACATACATCTGTAATATTCACCAAATTCATTGTCGTTGTATTTATTGTTCAGGATATTTTGTTCTAATTCTATTAATTTTTGGGGAAAGTTTCTAGGAATATTCCCTCTCATGTTAGCTATTTCTATCACCATTGTAAAAAAGTTAGATTTTCGATACCAAATAGAATCATCATCAAGTTGAAAGTCTTTAATCATAGCAAAAGTTTTAATTAACAAAGCTTTAGTATGGTTTTTATTGGGATACTCATCATTAAATTGGACAATGTAGGTTTCCAGTTCTTTATCTAGAGGAAAATAACCTCCTTCTTCTAAGGTTGACATAATCAATAAAATAAAGTGTAAATCAGCCATACGAGTAAATTCTGATTCACGAAACACAGGAAAATAACTTAAATCAATATTCTCTAATATATCTTTACCTGTTTGAATAAATTCACCGTCATAAACAGCATTATGAATCTCTATATCTTCTAGTTTAAACTTTTTTATGTTTTAATGATGAGCAATAATAGTAACCAACGTGGAGAAACAATCTTTGAAAACGTCGAGCGCACTTGTCTATTGCTTGGTTTGCCTGCTTTCGGTTTCAATGGATAGGGCTTCTGCACAGGCTGAGAAGATTGTAGTTGATACAACAGAAGATAATGAAGACGCTGGGGATGGAAGTTGCACACTTCGCGAAGCGATTAACAATGCTAACCTTAATATCGATACCACTAACGGCGATTGTCTGGCTGGCGAGGGTCATTCCATAATTGACGTGATTACGTTTAATATCCCATTGGGTCAGCAGACAATTATTCCTAATTCTGCATTACCAATCATCACTGAGGCCGTAGTAATAGATGGAACAACCCAATCAGGCTTTGAGTATACAAAAACTCATTCATTAACTTGTCCTAACCCGACTGGTATAGCTCCTCATGAGGCAAAGATTACAATTGGCCGTCCAGTAGTTGAACTAAATGGTGTTTCGGCTGGCAACGTTAGCGGCATTACCATTAACGCTAATGGAGTTGTCATTCGGGGACTTGCAATTAATCGATTTCGACGCTATGGGATCGAGCTATTAAATAGCTCTAGCAGAAATGTCATTAAGGAAAACTATATTGGCACGGATATAAGTGGAACAAAGGCTAATGGTAATAGTCGCGGCGTAGTTATTGCTGGAGGAAAGGGAACCAACCCCAATGACAATGTTATTGAAAACAACGTCATTTCTGGGAATACCTTTTTAGGAATCTTAGTCAATGGTGATGAGCGGGGCGACAGCCGAGGAAATTACGTCTTTGATAATCTCATTGGTACAGATTACACTGGCAAGCAACTCTTAGGCAATACTCAAGGTTCAAGGGGACATGGTGTAGTCATTGGACAGGGAAATTTTAAAAGTTTTAGGGAGCGATATTTTGCAGAAAACAATCAAGTTCGAGGTAACGTGATCGCTGGTAGTTATACAACAAACCTCTGGCTCTCGAATTATGCTAGTCATAATTTGGTCGAGTGTAACTATATTGGGACGGATCTGACTGGAACTGTTGCTAATGGTAGTTGTTGGGATGGTCTGCTCATTGGTGGTACACGTTCAAATGCTCTGGCACGATTAAATACAGTCAGATACAATCTGATTTCTGGCAATGCCCAATGCCAAGGAAATACAGAAGCTAACCTAACGCTGCAATGGGGAGCAACAGACAACACAATTGAAAAGAATTTAATTGGAACTGATATTACAGGAGAGCGTGAGTTGAGCAAAATCTTCAGCACTGATGGGATTGGCCTCAAACAACCAGCTAACCTAATTCGTCACAATGTCATCGGTGGTCATCGTCGTCATGGAATTCACATCTATCGAGGGCGGGGCAGGGAACCATGGAATAATCAGATTGAGAGTAACTACATAGGTATTAATCCCAATGGCATAAATATCAATAATGGCGGAGACGGAATAGCAATTTTCTCCGATATTTCCAGTATTTTTCCTCCAAATAAACAAAAGATGATGAATATTCGTATTGCCCGAACAAGCATTACTGGTAATGTGATTGCCAATAACGGTCACAATGGAATTCGTTTAGAAGCTAGAGGCGATGAGGCTGGTTTCAAGGCATCACTGACTAATACTCACATTGGGCAAAATACGATTCGCCATAATCAAGCCAATGGAATTCTACTTACTTCTATATCAACAGTTACTGGAGCCATCCCTCTTTTAAGGAATAATACAATGACGGCTAATAGTATCTTTGCCAACGGTGGGCTGGGGATCGCTTTCTCTGCAAATATACCTACATCTTATGATGTCTTTGTAGATGGGGAGCAGGGACGCAAATTACCCACTCCACTTCCTACATCTAACGAGGCACCCAGTACAGACCTTAGCTCAAATCGCCTACCCAACTACCCCCTTCTCTTGAGAGCAACCTTAAAGGAGAAAACAGAGATTCAAGGAACACTTTTGAGTATCCCAAACACTACATTCGTGATCGAGTTTTTTGGCAACAACAATCTTGATACTTCAAATTTTGGAGAAGGGGAAATCCCTTTAGGTTCTATATCAGTAACCACTAATGCCATAGGAAAAGCTGACTTCACAAGTGTTTTCTCCTTCACAAATCCCGGTCAATGGATAACAGCAACTGCTACCGACCCCAGAGGTAACACTTCTGAATTTTCTAGGGGGATTCCCGTTGTTACCCTTGATTGATGTTCCAGTTCGGTTATGAATCTACTAGAAAAGTGTTACAGGTTGACTTTAATTCTCTTTGTGTCTAAGTAGTCGGACATAAATAAAATGAAGTGTCTTAAGAAATGTAAATAAGCTGTAATCCCTCTCCCTGCTCCCTTTGCTCCCTGCTCCCCCGCTCACTTCACAGTAACGTTTATTTTTGT
>JASJBX010000116.1 GCA_030066295.1 Crocosphaera sp. | reverse complement strand
ATTTTCTTGGACTATTAATCAAGGTTTATTTAATTTTCCTAAGTTATCAATGTATGGTTCATTTTCCTAAATTGTTATTCTCTTTTTTCCCTTGATTCCTCTAAGTTTTGCGATCGCTTCCAAGTTTTGCGATCGCTTCCAAGTTTTGCGATCGCTTCTAAGTTTTGCGATCGCTTCCAAGTTTTGCGATCGCTTCCAAGTTTTGCGATCGCTTCCAAGTTTTGCGATCGCACTCAGTCTCTTAAGAACGAAAGACTTTATTCTCATAAATCATTCCTGATTGCTATAGCTAGTTTAGAGAGGGAACAGGGAACAGGGAACAGGGTTTATTTTGATGGTAACTACTTAAGAATTTATTTTCTGTCTTTTGTTGCTGAGTTTTCCTGTACTGGTGCAAGATGTCAGTATAACCGAATCTGAAGGCAAGGTGGGCAAATCAGAAATTTATTGAGACTACCCGTAAAATAGTAAATTTTGCCCACCCGACAAAACGCCTACCTCGAAACGAATTATAAATTATTAATGAACCCTGACCTATAATGTCCCCTTAAGTTAAATAATGGTAATTGGGTAACTAGCAATTAATGATTCAGCAATGACCACCTATTATTACGTTTTAGCCAGTCAACACTTTCTTTTAGAGGAAGAACCCCTTGATGAAGTGTTGAGAGAAAGGGTCAGAAACTACGAAGAACAAAAGAAAGAAATTGACTTTTGGTTAGTCAAACAACCGGCTTTTATTGAAGCCCCCGAGTTTGCTGAGATTAAGGAAAAATGTCCTCAACCTTGTGCTGCTATTATTTCTAAAAATTCTGAGTTTATTACTTGGTTGAAATTACGTTTAGAATACGTGGTTAAAGGAGAATTTGAAGCTCCTTCTTCTAGTATTCCTGACCCCATTGCTTCTTTAGAACCAGTTTCATCTTAAGAGTAAATGTCAGAAGAAAAGACCGAAAAAGTTGATTTTCTGAACATCTAAAAGGGCGAATCATGGTTCGCCCCTCTTATTAACTATCAGGGGTGACTTCAACGGTTTTCACTTGTCCTAATTCTCCGATAACTTCTGCTGGTTTATTGTTCACAGATAATTTAACAGCCCCTGCATTGCCGGCACGAATGGTTAAGGTTTCTTGAGCATCCCAACTTTGTTGCTCCCCTTCTTTTAAAATTCCCTCATATTCGACTTTACCATCCACTCTAACTTGTAACCAGGAGTCTCCCTCTAGTTGCAGTGCAGCAGTAATGGCTTTTTCGGTAGCAGGTTCACTGGTGGTATTATTGGCTGTAGTGGTGGAAGTGGTGGCGGTTGTCTCAGTGGTTTGCGATGAACTGGGGGTTGCTTCTGAGGTTTCTTGAGTAGACTCTAAAATAGGAGAGGGTTCCTCAGAGGAAATAATGGTTTCGGGTTGGGGAATCGGATTAGAATTTTGAGAAGTTTGGCTGGTTTGTTCTGGTGGAGTTGCTTGGGACGTTGTTTCTGGTTCAGTTACAGTTGAACTCCGTGGAGTTGTTTGGGACGTTGTTTCTGGTTCAGTTATGGTAGAACTCGGTTGAGTGGATGTAGAAGTTGTTTCGGTTTCAGTTGCAGTGGGACTCGGTTGAGTTTGCGCTGTTTGCTGGGTAGCGGGGGGACGAGAAAAGAGATAAAATAATCCTGCGATTGCTCCACCTAAAACCAGCAAATAAATCCAGTATAATTGCAGTTGTTTGACCCAAGCAGTGCCAGAGGATTCGCTTGTCTCTTCGGAAGGATGGACTAACGTACGAGGTTTGGATTGAACCGCTACCGGTTTATGATTATTGTCATTAACTAAAGTAGCAGGAACCTCTCGCCCGATGTTAGATTCTTGAGTGGGAGATGCCACTAAGTTAGGGGAAATGGTCGGTTTTTCTGCCTCAGAAGCAGTAATTTGATGGGATAAGCTATATCCGTCTATACCTAACGCTTCCCCGTAACGACGGATAAACCCTTGGACATAAATTAATTCGGGTAACTGTTCAATATCAGCACTTTCTAAGGCTTTGAGCATGGGTAAACGGATAAAGGTAGTGGATGCTATTTGTTCAACACTTAGCCCCTGTTTAACTCGTTGTTCCTTGAGATAAGTGGCAATTTTTCTAATTTGTTCAGCTTGAGTGGCATTATATTTGCTCATTGGTATTTTTACGGTTAATAGGATTTTAAAAAAGGTGACGCATAATTATGGAAAGTAGATTCCATGTCAGGAAAGAGTAACATTTGTGACGATCACAATTTAACAGAATTTTAGAGAGTAGGGTGGGCAAATCTCGATTTATATCTTTACTTGAATTTTTTCATAATTTAATCCCCAAAACCTGAGTGTAAGCCCCTCTTGCTTGAGTTACGCCGATGGTTCTTTGGGAGGCTTCAATCATGGGACGACGTAAACTAACCACAATAAACTGGGCTTGTTGTGCTTGTTGTTGAATCATTTTTGAGAGTCTTTCGACATTGGCCCCATCTAAAAACATATCCACTTCATCGAAGGCGTAAAAGGGAGAAGGACGATATCTTTGCAGGGCGAAAATAAAGCTTAACGCGGTTAATGATTTTTCTCCCCCTGACATGGAACTTAACCGTTGTACGGGCTTTCCTTTGGGGTGTGCGACAAGATTTAATCCCCCTTGAAAGGGGTCTTCTTCGTTTTCTAACTGTAGATAACCGTCCCCTTGGGAAAGGGTAGCAAAAATGTTCTGGAAGTTTTCGTTAACCGCATCAAAAGATTCTTTAAACGACCGAAATCTTAGGGTGGTAAAGTTTTCAATTCTTAATAATAATTCGGTTCTTTCTCCTTGAATGGTGGTTAATTTTTCGGTGAGTTCGTTTAATCTTTCTTGGGTCTTTTGATGTTCTTCTAAGGCCAACATATTAACGGGTTCCATAGCTTCTAGGCGTTTTTGTCCGTTGCGAATCTCTTTTTGTAGTTGCTCGATATGAGGGGTTAAATCGGTGGTATTTTCATCAATTTCTGACAGTAAGGGAACTTCGGGTAAGGGGTCAGGTAATTCGTTTTGTTGACTTTCTTGTTCTTCTTTCAAACTAATTAAGGTTTCTTTGGTTTCTTTTTGCGTGGTTTGTAATTTCTCTAAGTTCCAGATTTTTTGCTGATGATTTTTTTTGATGGTTGTTAATTGTTCTTCTAGTTGATCTCTTTCTTTTTTCGTTTCCCCTAATTTTTGGGTTAATTCTTCTAAAGTAATTTCTAGGTTACTAATTTTATTGTTAATGGTTTCTAGTTGTTGTTTGATGTCGATTTTTTCGCCATTTAACTTGACAATTTGCTCTTTTTGTGCTTGTATTTTCTGCCGATTTTCTTGAATTTTTTCCTCTAAAGAGGAGGTTTGACGCTTAATTTCTTCTAGTTTATTTTCTCCCTGACGTAGTTCCTTTTCCCTTTCTTGTAGTTGGGTTTCTTGACTTTTAATTAGGGTTTGAATTTCTTGCCATTCGCTGTGGGTGTGAGATTCTTCTAATTTTCTTAGTCTGTCTTGTTTTTGTTGTAATTCTGTGGTTAAGGGGGGAATTTCAGCAGCTAGAATTTTCAATTGACTGTCTAAGGTTTCTGCTTCTTGTTTATGATGAGATAACTGTAAGCTTAACTTTTGTTGTTGTCCTTGCAGTCGTTGGATTTCTTTTTCTAACTGTTGACGTTTTAATTGTTGTTCTCTTCCGCTTTGTCTTACGTCGGTTAACTCTTGGGATAATTGCTTAATCTGTTCTGATTTTTGGAGTAATTTTTCCTGGTTACGAGAGAGTAACTCTTCTAAATCAGTTAATCTTTGTTTTAAGGATTTAATTTCCTGGGATTCTCCTTGAACTAAAGTTCCAAAACGAATAGAAGAGCGTTTTGGGCGACTTCCTCCTGTCATGGCTCCACTGCTTTCTAATAAGTCTCCATCCAGGGTAACAATGCGCTGTTTTCCCAAGTGATGTCTAGCATCGTTTAAGGTTTCAAAGACGACTGTACTCCCGAAAACATAGGAAAAAATTTTTTCATGTTCAGGACGACAAAGCACTAGGTTAACAGCTAAATCAATAAACCCTTGTGCATGACGTAAACTGTTATCGATTTGTCCACGATAGGGTCTAATTTTTGTTAAGGGTAAAAAGGTCGCTCGTCCTGCTTTTGCTTGTTTCAAGAGCTTAATTCCTGCAGCAGCGATAGTATCATCTTCCACTACCACATGACCTAAACGTGCTCCGGCTGCAATTTCTAAGGCTAATTGATACGTGGGTTTAACCTGTCCTAACTGTGCCACTAAACCACACACTCCAGGTAAATCAGAACTTAGAATAAGTTGGGTTGCATAGGTTCCTTGGGCTTCTTGTTGTGCTTGTTGAGAAGCTTCTAACCGGTCGAGTTGTCTTTGTTTTTCTCGGTATTCTTTATCGAGACGAGTTTGGGTTTCTTCGAGAATACTTTTATCTTGTTCTGCGGTAGCTAATTGTTGGGCAAGTTGTTGTATTTTTTCTTCATGGGGGATCGATAATTGTTTAAATTCTTGCTGTTGATTGGTGAATTCTGCATCAATAGTTTCTAATTGTTCGGTTTCATCGTCGATAGTATTTTGTAACTGTTGATATCGTTCTGTTAACTGTGCTTGTTGAGTTAGCTGAGGATTTAATGTATCTTGTAACGTAGAAATTTGACGGCTTAGTTTTGCTTGTTCTTGAACCCAAGCATCAGACGCTTCTGCTACTGCTGCTGCTTGTTTTCTCACCATTTCTAGGGTGTGAGAAGTGCGATCTCTTTGTTCTTTTAAGAGGGGTAAGGTATCTTGTTGTAAACTTTGTTGAGCTTCAGTGAGTTGGGATAGGGTTTGTTGTTGTTGGATAATAATTGTTTCAGTTTCTTGGATTTCTTGTTCTATTTTTATAACTAAATTCTCAACTTCTTGTTGTTTTTGTTGTCGTTGGTTACGTTGTGCTTTTTGAGTTGCCAGTTGAGAGGCAACGGTTAACTGTTCATCTTCTCCTAATGCTTTGACCTGACGGTTTAATTCTTCAAGTTTGGCCGTATTTTCTTTTATTTTTTCGGACAATTCATTGATAGCTTCATTTAATTTCTTTTCTTCCTGTTCTCCCCTAACAATTTTAGTCTGTAGGCGAGAGATTTTTTGCTGTAATAATCTCCAACTTAAAACCGTTTCCCATCCTTGTTTTTCGTGAATTTGTTGTTTTAATTTTTGATATTTTTCTGCTTTTATTCTATCCGCAGCTAACCGTTCTAAAGACCGTTTTAACTCGTTTTCAATGATCTGACACCGTTCTTCCCTTTCCCTAACTTCCTCTAAAGTTTCTTTGGTTTTTTCGATTTTGCGATCAAATTCTGCCACCCCAGCTAATTCATCAATAATATTTCTTCTTTCCTTTCCATTCATACTAATAATACGGGTGACATCCCCTTGCAACACCACATTGTAACCTTCAGGATAAATCCTTAAACGGTTCAACTGTTCATGGAGTTGACCGACATTACAAGGTTGATCATTGATATAATAAGTAGAAGAATAACTTCCCCCTTTGGTCACCCGTAACCGTCTCGTTACCGTCCATTCAGTGCTAGTAATTAAACCATTTTCTCTGTTTTCTTCTTCAAGATGATTCTCATTACCATTATTGTTACTTTCTTCCGTTAATGCTATCTTAGTTACAGGCGGATTATCTCGACTAAATTCTTCTAAGTCGTGCAGATCGGATACATCAAAAGTAACAGAAACATAAGCCTCCTGAGTCTTCCGATTACTGCTATGATTATGATTAATTAAATCTGGTAATCGTTCGGCCCGCATTCCCTTAGAGGTAGCCAACCCCAAGCAAAATAATAAAGCATCGAGTATATTAGATTTACCCGAACCATTGGGACCCGACACCACCGTAAACCCAGGTAAAAAAGGAATGGCAGTGGTACCACCAAAAGATTTAAAATGAGATAATTCGATGCGCTTAACATGAACCATAGGCGCGGTAATAATAATCTAAGGGAAGGTGAAACTAAACACCTGATCTATCCAGTTTAACAAACTAAGACTCCTTTAGGGGTACAAAAGTTTCAGAAAAAGTCCCATTTGTCTATATAAGACTCAATTGCCAATGAACAAAACTTTATATGAATCAGACTTTGGAGCGTGGATAGAACAACAGTCCATCGCCCTGAAAAATCAAGATGCTAATGCTTTAGATTGGGGTAACTTACAAGAGGAAATAGAATCATTGGGAGCTAGTGATAAGCGAGCAATTAACAGTCTTACTCGCCAATTATTAATTCATTTACTGTTATATGCTTATTGGTCTGTTAATCGAGATTTTTATCTTTCTGGTTGGAAAATTGAGATTAATAATTTTAGGAACGATTTATCTGATTTTTTAGATTCTAAAAATTATTATCAGCATTTTGAAAATAATCTTGACAAGAATTATAGTAAAGCTTTAAAACAGGCTAACCTAAAAGCTGAAAGTGCTAATTTATCTTTTAATTTACCCTTAAAATGCCCCTTCACAATTCAACAAATATTAGACGATGATTGGTATCCACCCTTAATATAATTTACTATCTCTTTGATAAGGTAGTTTTAGACATTAACCGTTAATTTAACATCCCAAGATTAGGCTATAAGGGTAAAATATTAGAAGATAAAACTTTGGTGCTATTTATGACAACGACAATTTATCCAGGGGAAGTTTTTGCGGATACTCAACTGTTTGATACCGGTATTCGTCAGTTAATCCCTCATTATGATTTGATGCTTGACACCCTGGTTGCTTGTGTTCCCTCGAACGCACGTCATGTCTTAGAGTTAGGCTGTGGTACAGGAGAACTGAGTCTCAAGTTATTGAAACATTGTCCTGATGCTCAAATAATGGCTGTTGATTATTCTCCGAGAATGATAAAAATGTCCAAATCTAAACTAGAAAAAACGCAATTTTTAGAGCGTATCACTTTCATTGAAGCAGATTTTGGAGCATGGGCAAATGGGGAGATGAAAAAGGAAATAGGCACTAATTTTGATGCTTGTGTTTCCTCGTTAGCCATTCATCATCTTACTGATGAAATGAAATATAAGTTATCAACTTGCATCGGCAAAAATTTAGTGGAGGGAGGATGTTTTTGGAATGCTGATCCTATTTTACAAGAATCCTCACAATTACAAGAAATTTACTTAAAATTGAGAGAACAATGGACAATTAATCAAGGGTCAACTATCGATAATATTCGTTCAAAAATAGGTAATAGTCAACCACAAGGTCATTCAGGACAAGATCGTTTAACTACCATAGAAACTCATTTAACCATGTTATCTTCAGCCGGTTTTAAAACAGTTGCGAATCCTTGGCGATTCTTTGGATTAGCTATTTTTGGCGGTTGGGTTTAAATTTAATTCTTTAACTTATTACCATGCTTTTAATTCTTTCCTCGGCTAAAACTTTAGTATTTGATGATGCTTTTACTGTTCCTGAAACCACAGAACCTATTTTTAAAGAAGATAGTGACTTTTTAGTTAACTTACTTCAACAATTCTCTGAAAAAGATTTAGAAAAATTACTGAGAATTAGTGAATCATTAGCCAACTTAAATTATCAGCGATTTCAATCATTTAAGACGGGTAAAAAACAGGCTGCTATTTTGGCTTATCGGGGGGATGTATTTAAACAATTACAATTGAATAAGTTTAATAATAATGATTATTTATTTGCTCAAAACCATGTAAGAATCATATCAGGATTATATGGTATTTTAAGACCTTTTGATCAAATTAGTCCTTATCGTTTAGAAATGAATACTCGTTTAAAAACAGAAAAAGATGATAATCTATATCAGTTTTGGGGGGAGAAAGTCACTGAGCAATTAAATAATGAATTAGCAAAACATAATAATCAAGTATTACTTAATTTAGCCTCTGATGACTATTCTCGTATAATTAAAAAAGAACAGTTTAATTATCCCACCCTAACAATCTCTTTCAAAGAAATGAGAGATGGTAAACTAAAAACTATTGGTATTATTGCTAAGAAAAATAGAGGATTAATGACCAACTGGATTATACAAAATAGAATTGATGATTTGTCAAAACTTAAAGATTACAATGGGTTAGGATATCATTATGATGCAAGTTTATCCAATGAACAAGAAGTGGTCTTCATTAAATAATTAACTTGCTTTACTCCAACTATTTTCCTTTATAGTAAAAGGCAATTTCTTTATCCTTGAGGGGTGCAAATTCTGCGGAAGTTAAACGTTGATTAAGTTCTTCAAGAGAAAGATGTTTTGCTCCAATACGGACAATGCGAGAACGCATAGTATTAGTAACACCACTGCGTTGACGTTGCCCTTCTAAAGCCATAACTTCATTATATAGGTCTAATTTGTTAGATGGAATCGGTGTTCCGTCTAAATCAATCCCTTGAGCAATTGCTTGATCAACTGCATCAGCACCAGTAGTAGAAGCTGTCATAAAAAACCCTTAATTGTGTTGTCTGAAAAACTGATTTCAACTATATCATATAGTTAGTCTATATGAGTCGTAAAAACTGTAACACAAGCTTCTAGCTTGTAACAGGCAAGATGTCTGTGTTACTATTTGTACAAAATTACCTCTAAAGCTTGTTGATGTAAGTTCGGATTAGAAGCAGCCAAAACTTCGGTAGAATGGCTATTAAGGGTATTTCCAGTCCAGTCTGTGATGATTCCCCCTACCCCTTCTATAATAGGAATTAAGGCACAAAAATCGTAATATTTTAAGTCTGATTCTAAAACAATCATAGGCATAGCCGTCCAACCCATGGCCAATGATACATAATTGTAACAATCTCCCCCAAAAGCACTGCGACGACATATGGTTTGTAAACGAGAGGCGATCGCCTGTTGTCGGGCAGTAATAAACATCAAGGGAGTTGTTGAAGTCAGACAAGCTTCTGCTAGTGGGTAATTATGGTTATTTTTGTAAGGATTATTGATAGTTTTATCATTAAAAGTAGAAGGTTTTCCTATCATTCCTAGCCATCTTTCTTGTAAGATGGGTTGATTCACACAGCCTAATAAGGGTAAGTTATTCTTGAGGTCAACTAAACCGATCAATGTGCCAAAAATGGGTAAACCTTTAACAAAAGAAGAAGTCCCATCAATGGGATCTAGTACCCACGCATAACCATTATTGGAGTTGATATTCTCCCCTTCTTCCCGAATAATTCCATCATCGGGACATTCTTTTTTAATCAGTTCCACCATAGCATTTTCTGCTAGGTGATCGGCGATAGTAACTATAGAAGAAACTTCTGTTTTTTTTGTTTCTGACTCTAGATTACTATGACGAAAATATTGTTTAATAATATTCCCTGATACGTCAGCTAATCTATTCGCTAATTGTACTTTTAATGCTAAGGTTTCAGGCTTCATTTTTTAACTGTTCAATCACTTCTAATAAACGGTCAATTTCTGCATCAGTTCCTACTGTTATTCTGACATAGTTACTAATACGAGGATGTTTAAAATATCTTACTAATACTTTTCGCTCTTTTAGTTTCGTATACAAGTCTGATGCTTCCATCCATTGAGGGGATGCAAGAACAAAATTAGCATCAGAATCAAACACAAAAAAATCTAGTTTTCTTAGGGAGTCAGTTAAACGGTTTCGAGTGTTTCTAACCTTTTGCCAAATGTCTTTAAAATAATCTTGAAATTGAAAACAATTAGCACCGAATATCTGAGCAATTCTATCTAAGTTATAAGAGTCTCTAACTTTGTTCATTTGTTCAATAATTTCGACTGAACTAATAGCAAATCCTACACGCATTCCTGCTAAACTATAGCTTTTTGACATTGTACGAGAAACAATGACATTATTATATTGTTTAATAAAATCCCAGTGATTTTCATCAGAAAAGTCTACATAAGCTTCATCAATTAAGATAATACCTGTTGCTTGCTCACAAGTTTCTTGTAAAGATTGACGGTTTAAATGTTTGCCTAAAGGTGGGTTAGGAGAAGCAACAAAAATCAGCTTGGCTTCTGGACAAATTAAAGGACTATCTAACTCAAAATTTTCGTTAGTAGGAATGGTTTTAATATTAGCCCCGTGAACCTTAGCAATTATTTCATATAAGGAATAAGTAGGGTCTAAAAAAGCCACGGTTTCCCCAGGATTAACAAAGGTTCTTAGGGCAATATTTAAGATATCATCTGACCCATTTCCTGCCAAAATATTTTCATAAGAAAAGCCAAAAACTTCACCGGCAGCTTGACGAAGTTTGGTGGAAACAGGATCAGGATATAAGCGAACTTTTTTTAATTCTTCTTCTAAATTATTGAAAATTTCATCAGGAGGAGAATAGGGATTTTCGTTAGTATTCAGTTTAATATAATCCGTGGTTTGGGGTTGTTCTCCAGGGACATAACCAGGGGTTTGTTGAACACAGTCTCTAATAGGCAACATATTAAGAAGTTAGAATTTAGAAGTTTTATTATTATAACTTTAACCTAATAATAATCTTCTTAAGAAAAAATAAGTAATTTTTGCAAGTTGCCAGGGTATCATGAACATTTTCTGATACAATAAAAACAACTTTAAGATATTGTAATCTTTCTGTAGAATTCTACTTTTAACTTAGTGATGTCTATGTCTTCCTTACCCCTTCATAAACGTTCTTTATCCTTAGATCATGAAAGCTTAATTAATTTATTGGCCAATGAACCGCACTTACTAATTATACAAGACCTGGATGGGGTTTGTATGGGGTTGGTTAAAGACCCTTTAACGAGAGTTATGGATACCAAATATATCGAAGCAACTCGATCCTTTAATGGGCATTTTTATGTGTTAACTAATGGGGAACATATTGGAAAACGTGGGGTTAACTTAATTATAGAACGGTCTTATGGTGATGCTAATTTAGTCAAAGAAAAGGGGTTTTATTTACCTGGTTTAGCCGCCGGTGGAGTCCAATGGCAAGATCGTCATGGTAATGTTTCTCATCCTGGGGTTAGTGACAAAGAAATGGACTTTTTAGCTAAGGTTCCTCGACACATTGAAACGAGTTTTAACGCTTTTTTTGCTAATAATAATCACACCTTAGATGATCAAGCGATCGCAGCTTATATTCAAGCATCCATTTTAGATAATAAAGTATCCCCTACAGCTAACTTAAACGTTTTCCATGAGGTGTTGCTTGACCAAGAAAATTCCTATTTTAATCTACAACAACATATCAAACAATTGATGGATGAATTGTTAGCAAAAGCAGCTAGTGAAGGCTTAGAAGATTCCTTTTTTGTTCATTATGCGCCCAACTTAGGAAGGGATGAAACGGGACAAGAAATTATGCAGGAAGCGAAGGGAAAAGACTCAGGAACCACCGACTTTCAATTTATGTTAAAAGGAGGTATTAAAGAGGTTGGGGTGTTAGGTATTTTGAACCGTTACTATTATCAAAGAACAGGAAATTACCCACTAGGTGAAGATTTCACTGTTAGAAATGCCCCCAAAAATCACTACCAATTAATTGCTTTCATTAAAGAAAATTTTGACCCTGAACAGATGCCTACTATGATAGGAGTAGGGGATACTGTCACCAGTAAAGCAGTAGAAAATAATGGTAACTTAAGCTTTGGTCGGGGGGGAAGCGATCGCGGTTTCTTGCAATTAATTCAAGAAGTGGGTCAAGAATTTAACACCGGTAATATAATCGTTTATATTGATAGTAGTGCGGGGGAAGTTAAGAACAGAAAACCCCTTAAACTTGAAAAAAATAACGGCCAAACCCATGTTATCGAAGGACCAGGAGATCCGAGGGATAAGGATGATCCGTTAACCTTGAATGTTGCTTTTCCTGGAGGACACAAACAGTATATTAATTGTTTTCAAGAAGCAGCAAAACGGCGTAAATAATCCCCCCATCCCCCCTTTAATAAGGGGGGGGTAATACCTCAAAATTATGCCATCAAAACCCCTTTTGAACTAGGAATAGAATGGGCGCGGCGGGGATCAATTTCTAGAGCCATTCTCATGGATCTGGCAAAGGCTTTAAACGTGGCTTCTATGATATGATGAGAATTAATACCATCCAGTTGTTTAATATGTAGAGTCATCTGACTATGATTAACAATAGCCACAAAAAATTCTCTCACTAATTGTGTATCATAAGTCCCCACTCTTTCCGTAGGAATTTGTAGACCATAACTTAAATGAGGTCTTCCCGAAAAGTCCAAAGAAACTTGAACCAAAGCTTCATCTAACGGGGCTAAAAAGTGACCAAAACGGACAATTCCTTTGCGATCGCCTAACGCTTTTCCTAACGCTTGACCTAAAGTTATGCCTACGTCTTCATTGGTGTGATGATCATCAATTTCAATGTCACCAGTCGCCTTAATTTCTAAGTCAATTAAGCCATGAGAAGCAATTTGGTGTAACATATGATCAAGAAAAGGAATGCCCGTTTTTGCGGTACAATTTCCTTGACCATCTAAATTTAAACTAACAGAAACATCCGTTTCTTTGGTAGTACGAGTAACTGTAGCCACTCTATCAGGAAAAGCAGGACTAATAGGAGAAGAATTAAGATGAGGAGTGTTTTGAGTCTGCATAGATTTTAATTAATTTAAAACAGTAACAAGAGACATATTTCTATTATGACATTTAACAGGGTTCAGTTTCAGGATCACACATGGTATCGGGATTTTCTCCCACACCAGAAACGGGATCAATATAATAGTTATAAAATTCCGCACCAGTGGCAACACTAAACACCATTATATGACCATTATAAGGGTTGAAAACCACACGAGACTGGCGATCATTACCGATAAACTCTTTAGAACCGATCCGCTTTAATATACCTCGAAATCTATATTCTCCTTCGGTTATTTGCATAACTAAACTATTGATATCTTGAACCTTAACATAGGTTTCTGGATCTCTATTTTGGGCAATTTCTACAGAATTAATGATCGGATTAGTTTCTAGAGCAAAACTAGGAAAATCAGACGGTAAACTTATCGATAAAAGACCAACAAAAATAATTGATTTAAGGGAATTCATTAAAGTTTATCCTCCTCATTAATTAATTGTTTAATGTTGAACCCCGAACTCACATCATTTAGGATAGCAATTTTTTCAGATTGCGGGATACTTTTGAGATGATCAACCGTCTTCTCTATTCAAGGGGGAAAGACTATGATAAAATTGCTGCAATTTGTCTTGTCCTAAACTATCAAGACAGTTGACTATCTTGTTATAACCCTACTTTTCACACAAACTGACGTATATTTATGAAACTATTAGATTCTAAAGGCCGTTTATTCGGAAAAATTAGTATCCTAGATTTAGGGGCTGCATTGGCTATTTTCCTGGTTATTGTCGGTATTTTCGTCGTTCCTGGCAAGTCTGGAACCAGTACCATTGCTCAAGTTGCCAATAAACCCATTGAAGTCGACGTGATCGTCAGGGGTTTAGGGGTTAGTGATCCTCAAGCACTCATTAACCAGTTTAGTGAGACGAAAAAGACGAATATTGTTATCCGTAATCAACCGTCTGGATCGTTCGAGATCAAAGAAATTCAACCCCTACCGCGTACCACCGTTGTCCCACAACCAGATGGCTCCGTCAAAGCCCTTCCTGATCCTAGACCAGAAGTTGTTTATTTTCAAGACATGATTTTAACCCTAAAAGGTGAGGCGCAGATTACTGATACCGGCGCAGTGGTGGGTCAACAAAAAGTTAAAATTGGTACTTTAATTGAATTAGAAGGTAAAGATTATAATTTTAACACCAGTACCATTGCTGTGAGAATCATGAAATGAAATGAAAACGCCATTATTTTCTGAGCATTAAGTCATGAATTTATTGAATTTCATGACTTTTTTATTGCACTAATAAGACACTACAAGGTGCATGATGAACCACATAATTACTGACACTACCTAAAAACATTTCTGATAACCCTGTTAATCCTCTATGTCCCATAATAATTAGATCAGCTTGCCAACTTTTTGCTGTTTTAATGATAGAAGAACTGGGATTTCCCAGCAAACAATTCCATTCTGTGGGAACCCCTGCTGATGATGCTTTTTGAGTGCATTCGGTTAACCATTGTCTGACTTGTTCTTTCTCTTGGTCTAACGTTTCTCGCCATTGGGGAACGATTTGAGTGACTTCTGATGTGGTAAAGGTTCCATAAGGGGTAAAATAAACTTCTGATTGAATACAGTGAAATAGCTGTAAACTACTATTATTGTTTTTGGCCATTTTTAATGCTTGAGAAAAAATAATTTGGCATTCATTAGGAGAAGCTAAAGGGACTAATATTTTTTTATACATACCCATATTTTTTACGTTTGATAAAATTGGCTAGTTGGTATTTTCTTTTTTTTTATAATTTAAAGTTTATTTGTCACTACTGATTGCCCCAATTTTCGCAAAGTCTAATAATCGATGAGCTAATTCTAATTTAGAACAAGATTCTATGGTTTTTTGTTGTTCTTTGGCATTGATAAACACCGCTTGATTTGTATTAGTTCCAAAACCGAATTCTGCCTTATCGATGGGGTTAGCCACAATAATATCTAAATTTTTACCCTTTAATTTTTCTAAAGCAGGGTTGACAATTTCTCCAGTTTGTGCTGCAAATCCGATTAAAGTTTGATGCGCTTTTTTCAGGTTTCCTAACCTCCCTAAAATATCTGTCACCGGCTTTAATTTTAACTCAGTAGGTAGCTGTTTTTTAGGGATTTTCTCACTGCTGTAATCAGTGGGTTTAACATCAGCCACCGCAGCAGACATGATAATAATATCAGACTCGACTAAATAGGACATGATTGCGGTTTCCATTTCCTCAGCACTGACCACAGAAATGAGCTTATAATTGGGGGAGATGGGTAGTAATTCTGGAGCAATCGGTCCATGAACTAAAGTGACAATGCCACCGCGATCGCTGGCCGCTTGGGCTAGGGCTAAGGCCATTTTTCCGGTAGAAGGATTACCCAAAAATCTCACCGGATCGAGGTGTTCTCGGGTTCCTCCCCCACTGATTAAAATCCGTTTACCCTTAAAATCTTGTTGTCCTTGGCTGTAGGCTAAGGACTGTAACTTAGTGGTGATTTCTGGCGGTTCGGCCATGCGTCCTGCTCCCTTGCGATCGCAAGCCAATAGTCCTGAGCCTGGACCAATACTATGATAGCGGGTATTACGCCGTAGCTGTTGCCAGTTGCGTTGGATCATCGGTTGTTCCCACATTTCTGTGTTCATGGCTGGAGCGAGTAGAATGGGACAGCGAGAGGCCAGAACCGTATTGGTCAGCAAGTTATCGGCTAAGCCATAGGTTAACTTAGCCAATGTATTAGCCGTTAAGGGTGCAATGAGAAATAAATCTGCTTTTTCTGCCAAGGCAATATGAAGGGGACGGGAATGGGTGGCTTGCCAAAAATCTCTATCGGTGTAGGCTTGATGACGACTAAGAGTAGAAACCGTTAACGGTGTGATGAACTCTTGGGCAGTATCAGTGAGGATAACACGAACCTCTGCCCCGGCTTGAAATAAAGAAGAAATAACCTCACAGACTTTATAAGCAGCAATACCGCCACATACGCCTATGAGGACTGATTTAGATTTGAGCATAATTATGCTTCGTCGTACGCTTCGATATCGAGTAAGTATAGATAGGGTTCTGCTAGGTCTTGACGTTGGAAAGCGATCGCCCGTAAGGTATGCCAATCTTTGAGAGCTTCAAAGGGATTGGTATAATCATCTCGTTCCAGTCGCCCGGCCAGAGCCGCTACATCTTGCTCGGTCAACGCAGAAATCTCATGCCCTGTCAAACTTAAGGTTGTCATCCCGCACCTCCTCTGACGTTGCTAATTTTCCCGTCTTTCCCATTGTACCCTGATCTCTTGTCAATCTTAGCCTTATTTCCATTAATCTTATTGTTTTTCATCTTCATCAGTTACCTGTATCTTAACTTTTTCTTGTTTTACATAAGCTATACTTATGACTTTTGCAACCTCAAAAGCCGTGAGCGAGGGTAGCCGGTCTGTTCTAAAAAACTTAAAAGATATTGTTTAAATCCAGTCATGAAAAACTATTTGACAAAAGAGTTGAACACTGACAATGAATTTACAAAAAGTAGTCGCAAACGTTGGCTAAGTTGGTATTTAGAAATAGCTGAAAGAGGTCAAACAATGTTTATCTGTGAAAAAGAAAGACAAAATATAGTAGAAGTCATCGATTGGTGTATGAATCATAATCTATACGAACAAGTTAAAAAGTTGTGGCCCATTATTAAAGCTCAAGAAGTAGAAAATCAAGTCGATGATCGATTATACTTAAACTGATGGTCGTCCGCTGGCGATCTGAAAACCTGACGTTGTGAATATTTTGCGCTATCCTTAAAAGCACCGGACCCTAGTAGATAAGGTCATAGCATGAAAAAACTTTTATTCCTCATTCTATTCATTGTAGGACTTTGGGTTGCTTTAGCGAACTTTAAAGGACTCGCTACCCAAGGCAACTATGAATCAATTATTGTTAATTTCCGTGAAGACGTTTCTACCACCACTCTCAGCCAACAAATAGAAGCGATCGCCACCAACTATAATCAGACCTTAAGTCTCAATAGCATCTATGCGATCGATGAACACATATATACCCTAACAGGAGATAAACAACTCCTAAAAAATCTTCAACATTCTCCCTTAAAACAGTATGTCGATTATATCGAACCAAACTACATTTATCATACCCTAGAAGCCCCTAACGACCCCGACTACAGTCAACAGTGGAACTTACATAATATCCACGTGGAAAGGGCCTGGGAAGAAACCAAAGGGGAAGGAATAACCGTTGCTGTGATCGACACCGGGGTTAGTCGGGTTCCTGACTTACGCCAAACCGAGTTTGTGGCCGGTTATGACTTTGTTAATGATCGCAACGATGCCTCCGATGATAACGGCCACGGAACCCACGTTGCCGGCACCATTGCCCAGTCTACCAACAATAATTATGGTGTCGCTGGGGTTGCCTACCATGCAAAAATTATGCCCTTAAAAGTGTTGTCGAGCCAAGGAGGGGGAAGCGTTTCTGACATTGCCGATGCCATCCGCTTCGCTGCTGACAACGGGGCCGACATCATCAACATGAGTTTAGGGGGTGGTGGGGAAAGTCAGGTGATGAAAGATGCCATCGACTACGCCTATGATAAAGGAGTTGTCATCATTGCAGCTGCCGGTAACAGTAATCAAAATGCGGCTTCCTACCCGGCCAGATACCCCAAAGTGATCAGCGTTTCGGCTCTAGATGCTGCCGGTAAAAAAGCCCCTTACTCCAATTATGGTGCAGGGGTTGACATTTCTGCCCCGGGGGGTAGCGAAAGCGGTAAAATTCTCCAAGAAACCATCGACCCCAGTACCGGTGAAGCGGTGTTTTCAGGGTTCCAGGGAACCAGTATGGCTGCCCCTCATGTATCCGGAGTGGCTGCTTTAGTGAAAGCGACAGGAGTCAAGAAACCTGGGGAAATTTTGGCCGTCTTAACCCAGTCCTCTCGCAAAGTAGAAGACGATAGCTTTAACTATTATGGGTCTGGTCAACTGGACGCAGGAGAAGCCGTAAAACTCGCCCTCAAGGGTAAAATTACCGTTCGTGACTTCTTCCGTTGGTTACGGGATAGTGGCTATTTAAACCCCCGTTTTTGGTTCGATGGGGGCATGGTTGCGTTGTTACCCAAACTGTTGATGGTGTTGGGTTCATATTTACTGGCGTTCTTGTTACGCAACTATTTCCCTTTCTCTTTTGGCAGTCCTTTTAACTGGGGTTTAGTGTTAGGAAGTTCGGGGTTATTTTTCCTACAAGGGATCTATATTTTTGACTTACCTCAATGGCCTTTTCGGGTCATGGGCAGTTCTATCCCAGAATTAGCCAATGCTATCCAAGGAACCACCGCCTTAAATCCTTTTTTAGCTAGTGTTTTAGTTCCCTTTGTTTTGGTGGCTATCTTATTAGGTCATCGTGACTGGAAATGGTTTGCTATTGGTAGCAGTTTAGGGGTAGCCGCTTGTTTAACGGTTCATGCTATTCTGTCCCCTGCGGTATGGGCCATGCCTTCTGTCGATATTGCGAGAGGGTTTTTAGGGGTTAATGCTTTTCTCTGTGTTGCCTTAGCTTGTTTAGCCAGTAAAAAATCTTAGTCACCTAAGTTCGGAGATTTTTAACGTCATATTTGCGGTAGGGGCTTAATATTATTAAGCCCTTATTTTTGTTTATCAATTTATAAAGTTGAGATTGTTTTCAAGGGGTCAATATGATACCTTGACCAGCAAAATTATTATTGATTAGATATTTATGGAAATCTCTCGTTTTTTGAATCTATTTGGCCATGGGGCCACCCTTGCTTTAGCCACATTCACCTTTAGTTTGGCTGACGGCGGTTTAACCACTCTCGCTCAAGAAAAATTAACGATTTCGGTTCCAGAGTTCAAAAATCAAAGCACCTGGTGGTGGTGGCAACGGGGAACCTCCCGCGAATTAGCCGATGCTTTGAGCAACGAAGTGACATCCTCCCACGCTAACTGCTAGGCAGTATAGCGTGGGCTTCCCAACTCACGATGGGATATTTCTGCCCACAGGGGTATTTCCCTATGCCAGTTATCTAGGCTCATCACCCCCGACACCTCGACT
>JASJBX010000115.1 GCA_030066295.1 Crocosphaera sp. | reverse complement strand
GGGGAGCAGGGAGCAAAGGGAGCAGGGAGAGGGATTACAGCTTATTTACATTTCTTAAGACACTTCATTTTATTTATGTCCGACTACTTAATGGGTAGTGCTATAGGAATTAGTAGATGAGTAATATTAAATCTTTTCAATAATTAGGGTTGAGGCATGGCCGCCAGGATAGCCCCTCCATCAAGAACCACTAACATATCGCCACGGGGGGGTAACCAATACCCTCTTAAGAAAGGGGCTAAACTGGAGTTAATCAAAGATTCGGGGGGAGATTGAACGTCATCAGGGTTGCACCATTCAATATCATCCACCCTACTCACCACAGCCCCGATTTGTTGACGCTGGGTTTTGGGGACTGTTCGAGTAGTGGTGCCGGCATGAAGGATAATGGTGCGATAGACGGGGGTAACTTGGGGCCGGTGATGCCAAGGGGTTAACCCCAGTAATGCCCCTAAATCGATCATCCAGAGAATTTCACCCCGCCAGTTATAGACTCCCATCACCCAGGAAGGCATTTGGGGAATGGGAACAATCTGACCCAGAGGAATGGTGATGACTTCGGTGAGTTGCTTGACGGAGAGGAGGAGGGTGGTGTCTGGGACTAACTGAAATCGTAAAAATTGTTCTAATTGATTCTGGTCTGGGGTTTCTAGGGAGGTTGGTGCAGGGTAGGCTGGGGAAAATTCATGTTGAACCACAATGGCTGACTCCTATGATGGTGCGACGGATTAAACTGAGGGGATAAGTTCTTTAATGGTGGTCAAAAACATTTCTTGATCGATGGGTTTAGGAATATAAGCGTCTGCCCCCTGACGTTTTCCCCAAAATTTGTCCATGTCGGTGTCTTTGGTTGAACAAATGACCACAGGGATTTTACTGGTGCGTTCTTCGGCTTTAATGGTGCGACAAATTTCAAAGCCACTGACCCCCGGTAAAACCACGTCTAAAACAATCAAATCCGGGAGTTCGCCATTCAATTTTTCTAGGGCTTCCTCGCCACTGCTGGCAATGGCGGCGGTAATACCTGCTAGTTTTAAATATTGGGTAATAATTTCTCGTTCTGTTAAAGAATCTTCGATAACTAGGACAGTTCCCATAATTATTTTGACCTCTGTTAATGGTTGATTAAGCTGGTTCTATAGTCTTACAATTCCCTAAAACTCAAGGAAAGTAACATTGTTACTGGACGGGGTTCGCAAAATTTACATTGGTAAAAACGTTGTTATTCTGACTAGGCTACATTTTCTTGTTTGAGATGTTTGCGAATGGCACTTAAGACGACATCAGGATTGACCGGTTTACTCATAAAATCTGTTGATCCCACCATTTTTGCCCGAACCCGATCCACAATGCCGTCGTTGCCGGTAAGAATAATGATGGGGGTATGACGGAAAAAGGAAAGTTTTCTCAGTTGTCCACAAATTTCGTAGCCGTTGGCGTTGGGCATAATTAAATCTAAGAAAATCACCGCCGGTTTACGGGCCAGTAAGATGGCGATCGCTCTTAAGGGATCGTTGATGCCTAAAAATTGATAGTTAGCCCCCACCAGAATTTTTTCTAGGGTTTGACACATTAAGGGACTATCATCCACACAGGCGACCAATGGACCGACGGGGACTTCTGGGGTGGCTACGGTGGGGGTGGGAGTGGGGGTGGAAACGGGGGGGGATAGGTCGTCGATGGTGATTAATTCTACTAACCCCATCTGCACATAGGGCAACAAGGAACTGGTCACGGTTACCACGTCCCGTTTCATGCGTACGGAGAGATCCCGTAGGGTTTGGTTGCCGTCTAGCAGTTGTTTGAGGGTTTGATAAACTTGGGGGGAAGTCCGTTGTTGTAATTCGTCGGCCTGACGGATGATGGGGGCGGAGTTAGGAGAGCGATCGGCTACTTTTGCCCCTTGCCAAGCTTGCCATTGTTTCTGGGCTTCGGGGATTAATTGATCGGCGTCGATTAACACCAGTCGAGTGGACAATAAGTTATCTTGTCTCAGTTCACAAGTAACTTCCATGCTTTGAGTAATATCAAATAATACTTCGATAATGATGGAACGGATCATTCTGGCGGCTTTTTCTCGACTGACTTTTTGCTGTTCTACCCACAAACACAGCAGTTGATATTCCCAACACAAGCGAAAGTCTTGATTCCCTAAACTGGCTAAATCTAGTTGTAAGGAGGATAATTTCGCCGCAATTTCGGGCAAGTAACGGGCAATATGTCTGCGCCACCGTCTAACGGGATGGGTTCCCCCTGTGGCATACATAATACGTCCTAGATACAAATAAAAAAACCATTGTTTTCCTTTACTATTGGTCAGGATCAGTTGACCACTAAATCTAGGCTGTTTGAGGGTATCAAAAAAGCTGGCTTGTCTTGACGATGTAAATTCTGATATGGAAATTGGGTTTTGAGGAGGATAGGAAGCTGTCATCATTGCATCTTTGATAAAGTGACCAATCACAGTGTTACAGTTATAGGATTCCCTGAATTTCCAGAAAAATAACATCTAGGGAAGGGTGCAGTGCGAAACCTAGGAACTGTGAGGGATGATGATTGGTGCTTAAATATCTTGGTTTTCTTCTAGTTGTTGATAAGCAACGGCTTTCAATTTCCCATAAAAGTCTGAAGCGTCAGAATGGGGAACAAATTGATTAATGGTACGGGGTGTCTTTTCTGGTTTTAAAAGGGTTGGAGACGCGATTTTGGGTTGATCAATTACAAGGTTTTCTGTTACTACGGTTTGCTCTGTCGCTTCGTTTAATGACTCGATTTTCTCCCTTTTCCCGTTTAAATTTTTTGAGGCAATGGAAAAGGGAATGGCTATTTTCTTGACCAATTCTTGAATGGGGGTTAAGGTGATGTTATTTTTGGGGACAGTTTCTGCGATCGCATCTCGATTTGATGGCTTTTCTTCGGGTGGTTGCTGTTGAACTATTTTATGGTTATTGCCTTCTTCAATAAATACATTACGGGTGATAAATCGTTCAAACTCATAGGTAAAATGATAGGTTGGATGTCCCAGTCGCTTCCAAAGGGCAAGGATATGTTCGACCGAAATAGCTTTGTAACGTCCTTGATAGAGGGCTTCGACAATGGCCAAACGAATCCAATACACTGAGTAAGATGCTGCCCATTTCTCAATTAACTCAGCAATGGCAACCCCTTTGATCTCGAATCCATAACGAGTCAATAAGGCTTCTATTTGATTTAGATTTTTGTTGCTGCACTGGCGCATAGCATCTTGATTATCCCTATAGCCACTTTTTTAACACATTTTCGCTTTAACAATATAGCAATTTACGCTTCTTTTAAGATGGAAAAGATTGATACAATCACCTTAGAACGATTACAGTGCGAGCAAACTCAATCGATAATTTTCTTTTAGCACAACTAACTATGACTATGATTTCGGTTCAAGATGCCCAAATAATTATCCTAGAATTAGTGGAGAGTTTAGAGGAAACTGAAACCGTTTCTCTAGAGGATGCAACGGGAAGAATTTTGGCTCAACCCGTCAGTAGTTCCCTTGATTTCCCTTACTGGGATAATTCGGCTATGGATGGTTATGGGGTACGTTTTGAAGATGTCAAAAATTGTTCTTCAGATTATCCCATCACTCTCGAGATTGTGACAGAAATTTCGGCAGGAATCAACCCTAAACTATCCATTCAATCGGGAGAAGCTTGTCGCATTTTTACAGGGGCAATGTTACCGGATGGGGTAGATACTATTGTCATGCAGGAAAAAACTCACCAAGAAGGTAAAAAGGTCACCGTTTTATCCCCTCCTAACTATCTAGGAGAATTCGTCAGAAAACGAGGCAGTTTTTATCAAGCAGGAGAAATTTTATTACCTTCTGGTCTTAACATCAATGAACCAGAAATGGCGGTTCTCGCCACGGCACAATGTTCTGATCTTCAAGTTTATCGTCGCCCTCGTATTGCTATTTTATCTACTGGAAATGAATTAATTACTCCTAGTCAAACGTTACAACCTGGACAGATTATTGATTCTAATCAATATGCTCTCAAGGCTTTTGTTGTTAAAAATGGAGGTATTCCTATCTCTTTGGGTATTGTTAAAGACCAGCCTAAAATAATTAAACAGAAAATTATTGAAGCTATCAATCAGGCTGATTGTGTTCTTTCAACTGGTGGGGTTTCTGTGGGAGATTATGATTATATTGTTCAAATTTTAGCAGAATTAGGGGGAGAAATTAAGATTAATCGTGTTGCGATGAAACCGGGAAAACCTTTGACTGTGGCTAAATTTAATAACGGTTGTGTCTATTTTGGTTTACCAGGAAATCCTGTGTCTGCTTTGGTGAGTTGTTGGCGATTTGTTAAACTGGCTTTAGATAAATTATCGGGACTTCAAAGCGACTATCAACCGAAATTTATTACGGCAATTTCTCAGGATAATTTATCTTCTCAGGGTCAACGAGAAACTTATGTTTGGGGACAATTAAAATTAATGAATGGTCAATCTAGCTTTAGCTTGGCTCAAGGACAGCAAAATTCTGCTAATTTAATCAATCTAGCATCGAGCAATGCTTTAGCTATTTTGCCGATAGGGACAACTAAAATTCATCAAGGAGAAACGGTGAAAGTGCTTATGCTATAACATTTTTAATAGTCTTTGATGTCTCTTATTAAAAATACTATTTAAGTATTGATTTATTCACATTTTTTATTATCTAAATCAAAAATTTAATGGTAAAATAAGGCAAGATTTTGTTTGGAAAAAAATCAATGAAAAACCAAGATAAATATTTGCTCAAATTTCTCAATATTTTTATTGTAGTTTTTTTAATGACCTTTTATTTAGTTCCTGTTTCAGCGTTGCCTGAATTCCCGGAAAATGCCAATAGAGACAAAGAAGTAATCACTGCCATTAAAGAAGCCAATAAAAATTTAAAAGACTCCATTAAATACGAAAAATATTGTCGTCTTGCTTGTGCAGCTTTCCCTTTTTATCGAGCAACTAATTATTTATTTTGGGATGATTTTTCACAAAATAATCCATTAAGTAAATTTTCGAGTGAAAAGACAAAAACTTGGATATCTGCTGATTTGCACGTGGATAATTTTGGAACATTTAATAATGATAAAAACGAAGTTATTTTTGATCTTAATGACTTTGATGAATCGGTTGTTGCTGACTATCAATATGATATATGGCGCATGGCCAGCAGTATTATTCTTTCCGTAAGTAATAGTGATCCCACTGCTTTAAGTGCCAATAAACAAGAGAAAATTGCTGATGTTATTGATAAATTCACTGAATCCTATTTAGATACTTTAGCCGACTATAAAGGCAATAATCAGGAAAAAGAAACTTACTTTACCGACAAAAATACTAAGGGGAAAATCAAGGATCTAATCGAGTACGCTGAGGGGAAAAGTCGGAAAAAATTACTAAAAAAATGGACAGTAAAAGAAAATGGACAAAGACGCTTTAAAACCCCTGAAGAAAGAGATAGATTAGGTATAGCATCTCAAGCAGAAAAAGAAGAAATTATCTCAAAAATGTCAGCTTATGGTAATAGTTTGACAGGAAAACTTAACTATGACGAAAATTACTTTAAAGTAAAAGATATTGCTCCGCGATTAAAAGCAGGATTAGGATCTTTAGGCACTCCCCGCTATTACATATTAATCGAAGGAGAATCAGATTCATTAAAAGATGATAGAATTTTGGACATTAAACGTCAACCTAAACCGGCACCCTATCAAGTGTTTAGTGTAGCGGAAAAAACAGCTTATGATCAACTTTTCGATAACGATGCACAACGTCATGCGATCGCTTATCGTGCTTTAATCAAACATACTGATGATTTGTTAGGATGGATGTATCTTTCTGATAAAAACGATCAATTTTCTGGTTATTATTCCGTTCGAGAAATTTCTCCCCATAAAGCATCCTTAGATGATCTTAAAGACAAAGATGGGAATGGGTTTAGTTTTGCTAATGCACAGCAATCAGACTTATTAGATATTGCTAACCTATGGGGTAAAATTTTAGCAACCGATCATGCTCGTGCTGATAAAGATTTTCAAGAAAAATATGTTCCGTATTCCTTTGAAAAAGAAGTGACACAACTGACTGAGGGAAAACATAAAGAATTTCGTAAATTAGTTAAACATATCGCTTTTAATTATGCAAACCAAGTCAAAAATGATTACAACAGTTTTTTCAATTTTGTCAGCGAATTAAATTTAAAGAATTGTCCAAATTGTAACTAAAAAATGTATTTTGTGCTAGAAATATAACTTAACTCAACCTCTCTGATAATTTTTGATCAGAGAGATTATCTTTACCGTAAATATTTGGCTTTAAATCAAGCTTTTTTATCATTAATTAGGAAATAGATTATGACTAATTTTTCAGGTTCTAAAACTGTTTTAGCTCATCTTCCTTCTATTATATTACGAAATAATCAAGGAGAAATATTAGGTCCTTTTGAGTTAAAAAAAGACATACATCGTTTAGGAAGAAATCCTGAAAAAGCGGATCTAATTATTCCTGAAACGAAGAATTGGATGATGGTTAGTGGTTGTCAAGCTTCTTTTATTAAAGAGGGTAATGATTATCGAATTTATGACGGTGATCAAGTCAAAACCAGTAGCAATCGTTTATTTTTAAATAATACTTTAATTAAACCAAATGAAGGACTTTTATTAGAAGATGGGATGGAAATTAGTATCGGGATGGTAGTTAGCAACCATATTGTTATTACCTATTCTAATCCTAATAATAATCAACCCTTAAAACCCCTAACAAAAACATCTGTTTCTCTTAAACAGAAATCAGTCGTTATCGGTAGAGATCCCCAAGCTAACTTATGTCTAGATGCACCCACTATTTCTCGTGATCATGCCATCATTGATAGTAATAATCAAGGTCAATATATTCTTACAGATCGCAGTAGAAATGGAGTATTTGTGAATGGACAAAAAGTTACCAATCAAGCAATTCTTGCTAACGGTTCAACTATTCGTATTGGACCTTATACATTAATTTTACAAGGAGACAACTTAGTAATTGCAGATACGGGGGATAATATTCGTCTTGATGCTAAAAATTTACACCGAGTTGTCAAAGATAAACAAGGGAAAAAAATAACCTTATTAACTGACATTTCTTTCCCTATTAACCCTGGTCAATTTGTTGTAATTGTTGGGGGAAGTGGTGCAGGAAAATCTACATTAATGCGGACTTTATTAGGACTTGAACCAGTGGATAATGGCATGGTAGAATTAAACGGAGAAGACTTACGGAAAAATATAAATATTTATCGTAATCTCATTGGTTATGTCCCTCAATATGATATTGTTCATCCCAATTTAACCGTTAAAGAAGTTTTATATTACGCAGCTAAATTACGCCTACCTTCTGATATTAATATTGCTCAAGAAAGTGAGAAAGTATTAAAACAAATAGGGTTAAAAGAAAGAGAAAACACTTTAGTTAAAAATCTTAGTGGAGGACAACTAAAACGGGTAAGTATGGGGGTAGAATTATTAGCTGATCCCAAACTTTTTTTCTTAGATGAACCGACTTCTGGCCTCGATCCAGGATTAGATAAAAAAATGATGGAATTACTTAAAGATTTATCTCAAGAAGGACGAACAATCATTTTAGTTACCCATACAACCTTAAACATTCATCTCTGCGATCGCTTAGTTTTTCTCGGAAAAGGAGGAAATCTTTGTTACTTTGGTCCTCCTCAAGAAGCTATAACTTTTTTTGGATTAAATAATAATAACTTTGCAGATATTTATGTTCATTTAGAAGACAAAAATAAAGTAGAAGAAGAAGCGGAACGGTTTAAAAATGACACCAGTTTTCATGAACAATATATTAGTCAATATTTGGTACAAGCTTCTACTAAAAGTCAGAAACAATCTAATCCTAAAAAAGTTAAAATTTCGTTTTTCCAACAGTCATCTATCTTATGTCAAAGATACTTTCAATTATTACTAAGAGATCCCCTAAATATCGGTTTATCTCTAGTCACTGCACCCTTGGGAATCATAGCAATGAGAATTGCTTTATCTGATACTATTCCCTTTAATTTAACCGACAAAAATCACCCAACCTTTGCTACTTTATCCCTCAAAGTTTTGTTTGTTTTTACCTGTGCAGCCATTTGGGTAGGGTTAGCTAGTTCTTTACAAGAAATCATTAAAGAAGCTAAAATTTATCAACGAGAAAGATTAGTTAATTTAGGAATTGGATCGTATTTAGCATCAAAATTAGCTATTTTAGGTATATTAGGATTTTTGCAAAGTTTACTAATATCTTTAACGATTTTAGTCTGTTTTAAAGCACCAGAATCCAATCAATTAGCTTGGTTATTAGGTACAGAAATTACCTTATTTTTAACCTTATTTTCTACCATTAGTTTAGGTATTATGGTGTCAGCATTTGTAAAAAATATCACTCAAGCTAATAGTTCTTTACCCATATTACTATTACCTCAAATTATTTTTTCAGGGGTCTTGTTTAAAATGACAGGCATTGGTAAACTACTATCGTGGTTAATGATTAGTCGTTGGTCAGTGGGTGCATTAGGAAGCTTAGTAAACATTCCTTCTATGATTCCTGAAGCAGAACCAATTTCCCCCTTAAACCCTAATCCTGTAGCGATGACTGTTGATATTCCTAGAGATGTTTATGCTGCAAATTCCAGCAATTTATTAACCAATTGGAGCTTATTATTATTACATAGTTTGATTTATTGGGGTATAACTTATATCTTACAAAAACGTAAAGATATTTTATAAAAAAATAAAAAAAAATTTAGAGTTGCCTCTCCTAAAAAGGTTACAATGGGAAAAGACAATATCGATTCTCATCTAAAAATATGGGTAATACCTTTGGCCGTCTATTTCGTATTACAACCTTTGGCGAATCTCACGGGGGAGGAGTCGGGGTAGTTGTTGATGGTTGTCCCCCTCGTGTGGACTTATCAGAAAATGATATTCAAGGGGACTTAGATCGTCGTCGGCCTGGACAAAGTAAGATTACCACCCCCAGAAAAGAAACGGACACTTGTGAAATTATTTCTGGGGTATTTGAGGGGAAAACATTGGGGACTCCTATTGCAATTTTAGTCCGCAATAAAGACGCGCGATCGCAAGATTATAACGAAATGGCGGTTAAGTTTCGTCCCTCCCACGCAGATGCTACTTATGAAGCAAAATATGGGATTAGAAATTGGCAAGGGGGAGGGCGATCTTCTGCTAGGGAAACTATTGGAAGGGTAGCCGCTGGTGCTATTGCTAAAAAAATCTTGAAACAAGTAGCTAATGTTGAAATTGTTGGCTATGTCAAACGTATTAAAGATTTAGAAGGCAAGGTTAATCCAGATACCGTTACCCTAGAAGAAGTTGAGAGTAATATTGTCCGTTGTCCTGATGGAGAAATGGCAGAAAAAATGATCGATCTGATCGATAAAACTCGACGAGATAAAGACTCTATTGGGGGTGTAGTTGAATGTGTTGCCCGTTATGTTCCTAAAGGGTTAGGAGAACCTGTTTTTGATAAATTAGAGGCAGATTTAGCGAAAGCTGCCATGTCTCTTCCTGCGAGTAAAGGGTTTGAAATTGGTTCAGGTTTTGCAGGAACTTTATTAACAGGCAGCGAACATAATGACGAATTCTATATTGATGATAGCGGAAATATTCGGACAAAAACTAATCGTTCTGGAGGTATTCAGGGAGGAATTAGTAATGGAGAAAATATAATTATTCGAGTTGCTTTTAAACCAACTGCTACCATTGGCAAAGAACAAAAAACTGTTACTTCTGATAGTGAAGAAACAACTTTAGCAGCCAAAGGAAGACATGATCCTTGTGTTTTGTCTAGGGCAGTTCCTATGGTAGAAGCAATGGTTGCTTTAGTATTATGCGATCATTTATTACGTTGGCAGGGACAATGTAACGTGTTAGGTTAATAGGTTTAATTGTAGGATTAAGACAGTGCAGTATGGAAGAATTGATAACCTTAAAAGAACTCCTACAACAGGGTAGGATTCCTGAAGCTATTACTTTAGTTGAACAGATGGAGGAAATGAGCAAAGATGATAAAATTAATAATATTATCAGCTGAAGAAGGGCGTTATAGTCGTCAAGAATTACTAAAATTAGTTGCTCAAGCAGCTATCATTGATCAAGCAATGGACTTAATTACTAATCTTGATGATTAAGCCTCGAAATTAATAGACTTTGTAAAATAAATCGATTACAAGAAAAGCATTTGGGAGTCTTGCCTTGTTTCGACTCCCAGTGCTTTCTTGTTCACACTCTCACACCACAAAATCACTCTTTCACACCACTAATCGAATTCAATCGATTAGTAATAAAGATAAAAGTTTTATTCTTGAAGTTCAACCGAGAATAGACAGTTTTAAAATTGTCACTTCATCAACAATAAATAATAAAATTTTTATGAAGAGAATTTTTAAGCTTTTATATTTTTTTTATATTTACTATTTTATGTATAAAGTTTTTTAAAGAAGAAAAATCAAAAGATTTTTTGTAATGATACAATAAAGATAAAACTGAAGTAAATTGTTTAGAGATCACACTACATATTGAGGTTGAGACAAGTAGAAAAGCTTAAATTTTTATAAGAAGCTTTTGCCTTTTTTGTAGGGTTATTTTCCATCCAAAGGAGTCTTAAATTATGTTTTGTGAGCAATGTGAACAAACAGCAAGTGGGAACGGATGTCATCAATGGGGAGCTTGTGGAAAAAGTCCAGAAGTGAATGCGGTACAAGACTTATTAATTTATTGTTTAAGAGGGCTTGCTCCTGTTACCATTAAAGCCAGAGAATTAGGCATTTCTTGTCATGGAGTAGACGTTTTTACAGGGGAAGCCTTATTTGCGACCATGACCAATGTTAACTTTGAGCGAAAACGATTTAATATTTATATTTGCCAATGTATTAACCTTCGAGAAGAGTTAAAACGTAGCATCGAAAAGATAAGTAATCAATCTCAAAGTTGGTCTAATATTTCTAACTATCGACCTGATTTTTCAGAAAGTTTAGCAGAACAAGGGAGAGAAAAAGGCTTAACTATCATTAGTAAATCTACTAATGAGGTCGATATTTTTTCTTTAAAATTAACGGTACTTTATGGGATAAAAGGAGCAGCTTCTTATAACTTTCATGCTCAAGAATTAGGTCAAGAAGATCAAAAAGTTTATGCTTTTATTCAAGATGCTTTAGCTTCCCTTGATCGCAATGATTTGAGTTTAGAAGACTGGGTTAATTTAGCCCTAAAAGTAGGAGAAATAAACCTACGATCAATGGAATTATTAGATATAGGTCATACAAGCACCTATGGACATCCTGCACCGACAAAAGTGCCTTTAAATCCCAAACAAGGTAAAGCTATTTTAGTGTCTGGTCATGATATTAAACAATTAGCAGCTTTACTGGATCAAACCGTTAATAAAGGGCTAACAGTTTACACTCATGGGGAATTATTACCGGCTCATGGTTATCCGATTTTAAAAGAAAAATATTCCCATTTTTACGGCCATTATGGTACAGCTTGGCAAAACCAAACTAAAGACTTTTCCCGTTTTCCTGGGGCAATTATTGTCACTACAAATTGTTTAATGCCTCCCCATGAAACCTATGAAGATAAACTTTTTACCATTGGACCTGTTGGCTATTCAGGAATTAATTATTTACCCTCAGATGATCAGGGAGTTCCTGACTATAGTTTAGCTATTCAAACCTCATTAAAAATGCAAGGGTTTACTACAGATGACGAACCTCGTCACGTTATAGTTGGATTTGCCCATAACACCGTTTTAAGTGTATCTGATCAAGTCATTGAAGCCGTAAAACAAGGTAAAATTCGTCATTTCTTTTTGGTTGGAGGGTGTGATGGAGCTAAACCTGGGCGAACCTATTATACAGAATTTGTGGAAAAAGTACCCGCAGATTGTATTGTTTTAACCCTTGCGTGTGGTAAGTTTCGCTTCTTTGATAAACAGTTAGGAGTGATCGGAAATTTACCGCGTTTAATGGATGTTGGACAGTGTAATGATGCTTATTCTGCCATCAAAATTGCTTTAGGATTAGCCGATGCTTTTCAAGTAAGTGTTAATAATTTACCCTTATCTATGATTTTATCTTGGTATGAACAAAAGGCAGTGGCTGTTCTTTTAACCTTACTTTATTTAGGGATTAAAGACATTCGCTTAGGTCCAACTTTACCTGCTTTTATTACCCCAAATGTCTTAAAACTTCTCTCAGATACTTATAACTTACAACCCATAACTACCCCCGAACAAGATTTAGTTGCTTGTTTATCTTAATATGGGTTTGCTTCAATAAGCTCGTAGGGTGGGTAAAGGTTCAATAGTATACAATTGATTAAGATATCTGTAATATTTGCCTACCTTACAAAACTCTCTATATTCCAACTTTGAGAGCTGCTATAAAAAAGAAAATATGCTACAATAAGTGAGGATAGTTATTTTATCACTATTCTAGTAATCATGATAAAAAATTTGTTTACCATTGGTCATTCTAATTTAGATATAAAAAACTTTATTTCTTTTCTCAATAAACATAATGTAACAGCATTAGCAGATGTTCGCTCATCCCCTTATAGTCGATATGTTAGTCAATTTAATAGGGAAAACTTGAAAAATAGTTTATTAAATGTTGGCATTAAATATGTTTTTTTAGGGGAAGAACTAGGTGCAAGACCCAAAGATAGAAGTTGCTATGTTGAGGGTAAAGCGGTTTACGAAAATATTGCTAAAACCCCGTTGTTTTCTCAGGGAATTGATAGAATAAACAAAGGATCGCAATCTTATAATATCGCTTTAATGTGTGCAGAGAAAGATCCCATTACTTGTCATCGTGCGGTGTTAGTTTGTCAACACTTAAAAGTCTTACCATTAGATATTAACCATATTTTACAAGATGGTAGTTTAGAATCTCATCAAAGTTTAGAAAATAGATTATTAGAAATTCATAATTTAGGTGAATCAGCGCAAGATTCTGCTGTACAATTAAGTTTATTTGATAATGTTTCTAATCAAACCCCATTACCAACCTTATCACCAGAAGAAGCGTTAAAAGAAGCTTATCGAAAACAAGGGGATAACATTGCTTACGTGGAGAAAAATTATGTCAAAAACCATTAATTTATCAACCATAGGATTTACTAAAAAAACAGCACAAGAATTCTTTGAACTATTAACAAAAGCAAACGTTAAACGAGTGATAGACACTCGCTTAAATAACGTTTCTCAACTTGCGGGATTTGCTAAAAAGAAAGACTTACAATATTTTCTTAAAGAAATTGCTAATATTGATTACATTCATCTTGTGGATTTAGCACCGACAAAAGATATACTAGATGATTATAAAAAAAAGAAAGGAGAATGGTCGGTTTATGAAACAAAATTTAAAGATTTGATCACTCAAAGAAAAATTGAAAAGAAACTTAATCCTGAAATGATAGAAGATGCTTGTCTTTTATGTAGTGAAGCAAAACCCCATCATTGTCACCGTCGTTTAGTTGCAGAATATCTGAGTAATTACTGGGGAAATATCAATATAAATCATCTTTAGGGTGTATTAACTTTACGGATAATTTGGGTATTTTAAGATTATATTCTCGTTAAATTGTATAAAATAATGACTGAAATTATTTGTTTAGCGAACTCTTTAAAACTTCAAGAACGTTGTATTGCTGGAATCAATCCAAAAACGGGTTCTTGGGTTCGTCCTATTTCTTCTCAATATCCTGATGATGGCCGTGTTCCCTCTTTAGTTCGATTAATTAATAATCAAGAACCCTCATTATTAGACGTTATTGATATCCCCTTAAAAGACACAGGGAATGATTTTGGTTTTGAGTCAGAAAATCTAACCATTACATCAGGAAAATGGAAAAAAATTAAGTCTGTAGCAGCAACAGATTTACTTAAATATTGTTCTGACACTGATTTTATTCTCCATAATTCATCTAAATATGTTACTGTTGATTATTTACAAAGTCTTCCTATTGAACAAAGACAGACACTTCAATTAGTTTATGCAGAAAAATTACTGATTAAACAAAAACCAGGAAGTATGTTAACAGCAACTATTTGGAAAGGTTCAATTCTTACTAGAAATGGTCAACAATTAAGGGATGTCAATATTACTGATCCCGTATTTACCGAACGATTAGAAACAGGTTATCGTCCTCAAAATCCTTGTTTAGTGACGGTTAGTTTAAGTATGCCATATCGTCCCAAAAATTGGAAAAAAGAGGGTAATCCTTCCTGGAAATTAATCGCAGGAGTCATAGAATTATCAGATTTTGATTTAATTTTAGTGGAAATGAAACGTATTGGTTGGAATATTGAGAAAGGACGATATTATTTACAAAAACATTATCAAAAATGCTCACGAACCTTATTAACTGAAGATGAAATCAAAGAATTTTTAACTTATTTAAAATCTCAATAGAAAAATATAGAATTGTTGATAAAACTCATCATTTGTCATCCTACTAAGTTGAGCCGCTTTTTCCCAACAAATTCGCTTTTTTTGGTAAAGTATGATGGCGATTTCTCTCGGCATTTCTGTTTCCTTCATTTGGGCTGTTTCTAGCAGTTCAATGGGTAAATTAATAGTCATAATAACCCTAATTGTAATAATTATTTTTTCTCCATAATATAACATTGTTATTTTAGTTGTGTAACATAAAATTTTAGTCAATACAAATTGTTATAAAATAAAAGATAGTCCTAGAAACTATCAAGAATGATTACCATTGCACTCCCCAAAGGGGCATTATTATCAGAGTCCATTGAACTTTTTCAAGGTATTGGATTAGATTTTAGTGCCTTTTTAGACTCCAAAAACCGTCAATTACAAATTACCGATCCCACAAATAGAGCCACAGGTTTATTAGTTAGAGCCACCGATGTCCCGGTTTACGTCGAATATGGACAGGCACAACTAGGCATAGTCGGCTACGATTTACTATTAGAAAAAAGCCCAGAAGTTGCCCATCTTGCTGACTTAAACTTTGGCGGTTGTCGGATGTCCGTGGCCGTCCCCAAAACCAGTCCCTACCAAAAACCAGCAGAATTACCCCCCAATAGCAAAGTTGCCTCAAAATTTGTAAACTGTGCTAAAACATACTTTCAACAGCTAGACCTACCGGTAGAGATTATCCCCCTCTATGGTTCCGTTGAACTAGGACCCATTACCGGAATGTCAGAAGCGATCATCGATTTAGTCTCCACAGGGCGCACCCTCAAAGAAAATGGACTGGTGGAGGTGGATACCCTATTCCAAAGTACGGCTCGCCTCATTGCTCATCCCCTCAGTTATCGGTTAAATTTAGATAATCTTAATGATTTAGGCGAACAAATCAAAAATTCTGTGTCAAAATCATAAAAACAATTGACCCTAAAAGATTATTAATGGAGGAATGAACCGAAAAAAAATCAACAAAAAAACGTAAAACAGTAGTAAATGCTACAAATTCCAACATTAATAATAAGGACAAAAAAGCTGTGCTAAAATCAGCTTACATAGGGCAAGCAACAGGTGATGGATTAATAAAGATATGTTTGAACGCTTTACAGAAAAAGCTATCAAGGTAATTATGTTGGCGCAAGAAGAAGCGCGTCGCCTCGGGCATAACTTCGTGGGGACGGAACAAATTCTTCTTGGCCTCATCGGTGAAGGAACCGGAGTTGCCGCCAAAGTTCTCAAATCAATGGGGGTTAACCTCAAAGATGCTCGTATTGAAGTTGAGAAAATCATTGGCCGGGGTTCAGGTTTTGTCGCCGTTGAAATTCCTTTTACCCCAAGAGCAAAACGAGTGCTAGAACTCTCCTTAGAGGAAGCTAGACAATTAGGACACAACTATATCGGCACTGAACACCTTCTCTTAGGTTTAATCCGAGAAGGGGAAGGAGTGGCCGCCAGGGTTCTGGAAAATCTCGGTGTAGACCTTTCCAAAGTCAGAACCCAAGTTATTCGGCAATTAGGGGAAACTGCAGAGGTGGCCGCCGGCGGTGGAACACCAGGACGCACCAAAACCCCTACTTTGGACGAATTCGGTTCCAACTTAACCCAATTGGCCGCCGATGGCCAACTTGACCCCGTGGTGGGACGACAAAAAGAAATTGAACGGGTTATCCAAATTCTTGGCCGTCGTACCAAAAATAACCCCGTCCTTATTGGGGAACCCGGTGTCGGTAAAACAGCGATCGCAGAAGGGTTAGCCCAACGCATCGCTAACAAGGATATCCCAGATATTCTCGAAGAAAAACGAGTCGTTACCCTTGATATCGGTTTATTAGTGGCCGGAACCAAATACCGTGGGGAATTTGAAGAACGACTGAAGAAGATTATGGACGAAATTCGTCAAGCAGGAAATGTCATCCTGGTAATTGACGAAGTTCATACCCTCATCGGTGCTGGTGCTGCTGAAGGGGCGATTGATGCTGCCAATATTCTCAAACCGGCTTTGGCACGGGGCGAATTACAATGTATTGGTGCGACAACCCTGGATGAATACCGTAAACACATCGAACGGGATGCAGCCTTAGAACGTCGTTTCCAACCCGTAATGGTAGGCGAACCTTCGGTAGAAGAAACCATCGAAATTCTCTTTGGTCTACGGGAACGCTACGAACAGCATCATAAGCTCAAAATCTTAGATGAAGCTTTAGAAGCAGCAGCTAAACTGTCCGATCGTTACATTTCTGACCGTTATCTTCCCGATAAGGCCATCGACTTAATCGACGAAGCGGGATCACGGGTTCGCTTAATCAATTCTCAACTGCCTCCTGCGGCCAAGGAATTAGACAAAGAACTGCGGACGATTTTGAAGCAAAAAGACGACGCAGTACGCTCCCAAGACTTTGATCGCGCTGGAGAATTGCGGGATCAAGAAATGGATATTAAAGAGCAAATTCGCTCCATTTCCACCGCCAAGAAAGGAGAAGGGGAAAACGACGAACCGTTTGTGGATTCCGAGGAAATCGCCCACATCGTGGCTTCTTGGACTGGGGTTCCTGTCAATAAGTTGACGGAAACCGAATCCGAAAAACTTCTCCATATGGAAGATACCCTGCATCAACGGTTAATCGGTCAAGAAGACGCAGTAAAAGCGGTGTCTCGGGCGATTCGTCGGGCAAGGGTTGGCTTAAAGAACCCCAACCGTCCTATTGCGAGTTTCGTCTTCTCTGGACCCACTGGTGTCGGTAAAACCGAGTTAACCAAGGCGTTGGCCGCCTACTTCTTCGGGTCAGAAGAAGCCATGATTCGTCTGGATATGTCCGAATTCATGGAACGCCATACCGTATCCAAGTTAATCGGTTCCCCTCCAGGATACGTGGGGTATAACGAAGGGGGACAACTGACCGAAGCAGTTCGTCGTCGTCCCTATACCGTGGTGTTATTCGATGAAATCGAAAAAGCACACCCCGATGTCTTCAATATGCTGCTGCAAATCTTAGAAGACGGTCGTTTAACGGATGCTAAAGGGCGTACGGTGGACTTTAAGAACACCTTATTAATCATGACCTCAAACATCGGTTCTAAGGTCATTGAGAAAGGTGGCGGTGGTCTCGGATTTGAGTTTGAAGACGACCAAACCGAAGCACAGTACAACCGTATTCGTAACCTAGTTAACGAAGAATTGAAGCAATACTTCCGACCTGAGTTTCTCAACCGACTGGATGAAATTATCGTCTTCCGTCAGTTGAACAAGGAAGAGGTCAAGGAGATTTCCGAGATTCTTCTCAAGGAAGTGTTTGCACGGTTAACTGAGAAAGAGATTACTCTACAAGTTACCGACAAATTCAAGGAACGTTTAGTGGAAGAAGGGTATAACCCTGCTTACGGTGCAAGACCCTTACGCCGTGCCATTATGCGTCTGTTAGAGGATGTCTTAGCAGAAGAGATTCTTTCCGGACGAGTGGGCGAAGGGGATATCGCTGTGGTTGATATCGGCGAAGATGGCAAAGTTAAAGTAGCTTCTGGTGATACACAACCGGTTTTAGCTAAAGCGACTGACTCCTAATGATTCAGATTTAACCCTCAAGCAACGGTAGAAGTTTCGCCCTTCTACCGTTTTTTTGTTCATAATTGATTATAGTAAATCGATAAACTCATCAACAGTTAAACCTGCTTGACGAATAATATTACCGAAAAATTAGGGGTTTAAAGCCCCGCCGTTTACGGCGTATAGTTAGGGAAATTTATGTTAGAATGTCGTTGGTTGAAATCCCCGACCCCCTACTGCGTAGGCTAGAAAATTCTAGAGGCAAAGCGTTCC